>RGVM01000003.1 GCA_010027295.1 Chitinophagia bacterium | reverse complement strand
CCCGTCCACTGCTCCACCTCGCGGCGCAGCCGCATCGAGAACTCGCGCAGATCGCCGGAAGGGATGTGCGACAGGTCGAGGAAGGCCTCGTCGACCGAATACACTTCCACCCGCCCAGACCGGTCGCCGACATCGTCCATCACATGCCGCAGGGTATCCATCACGCGCATGCTCATGTCGCCGTACAGGTGGTAGTTGGAGGAGAAGACCGACACCCGGTGGCGCTCCATCACCTCCCGGCACTGGTAGTAGGGCACGGCCATGTCCACCCCGAGGGCCTTGGCCTCGTCCGTCCGCGAGATGATGCAGCCGTCGTTGTTGCTGAGCACGACCACGGGGCTGGCCCAGAGGTCGGGCCGGAACAGCCGCTCACAGGAGCAGTAGAAACTGTTGCAGTCGACGATCCCCTTCATGACATCCCCCCCATGGCATTCCTCCACCTTTGCCGCCGATGCCTCAGAGCGCGTGTATCGCATAGGTGACCACGCCCCAGACCGAGAAGTCGGCATCCGGGTCGACGTCGATGGCCGCCAGCCGGGGCGTCTCCGGCACGAGCCGCACCTTGTTGAAGGTCTTCTCGAGCCGGCGGATCAGCATCTCGCCGTTCAGCGTCGCAATGACCACCCGGCCGCTGGCCGGGCTCAGGCTCCGGTCCACCACCACCACGTCGCCGTCGAAGATGCCGGCGCCGACCATCGCATCTCCGCGCACCCGCATGAAGAAGGTGGCCGGCTTGTTGCGAACCAGCTGCTCGTTCAGGTCGATCCCGCGCTCCGCATAGTCGTCCGTCGCGGCCGTGAAACCAGTCGCCTCCGCCGTCCTTGCCTCATGCTGCGTGAACTGCCTTGTGCCGCGGTAAGCGGCCCCCCGGATCAACTCGCCTTCCATGATGAATGGGTTTGAAATGCTAAATTATTTAGTATTTCTGAATCTGGCAAAGACCCGACGGGATTTTTTTCACGCCCGGCAACAGACTTACACCCCTCCGACGGACGTACTGTACACCGGCCGGAAGCGTCGGGAACACCCTACGCGGATAGGAAAAATGCTGACCGGAACGGGCCTTCCAACCATGGAAGCCCCCCCCGTCGGAATCGACATTTACCAAAAACGACAACCCATGCCGAACAGACAACCCAAGGACTCTGGAATGATGGAAAGGCTCCGGATGGAGAACGACTTCATGAAGATGAAGCTGATGCTGGAGCACGGCGCACGCTTCCATTCAGGGAAGGACGGGACGGGCCTCGATCCCGCCATCGAATACACCTTCCTCAAACAGGTGCTGGCCTTCGAGGAGGAACTCGCCTCGGGGAGAAGGAAGACCGTCTTCGAGAAACTGGGGCGGCCCTCCGACATCCGGCCCCTGCAGGCCCTCGCAGACGGCGAGCTGGAGGGCGCCCTTTCGGAAATGCACAGGCGCCTCAACGACCAGGGCATCCACATCAGCACCCTCAGCCCAGACGTGGACCCGCGGGAACTCTACCGCTTCATGACGGAGGAACTCATGCAGGTGGAACTCTGCGCGACGGACAGTCCGGGCATGCACTGCTTCGTGTACGACGAGTTCCACCCCGACCCCCGGCACCAGAACGAACGGACGGCCGTGGACCTCTGCATCCGGCTGGTGCTGCAGAAACGTAACCTCATGCACATGTTCCCCGCCGGCAGACCGCTCCGCCTCAACGAACACGAGAAACTGGGGGAGACCGAATTCCGCCGGAAGGTGCACGCGTTCAAGTCGAGGTACGAGGACATCGTCCCCGTCAGGATCGAGGCCACACGCACGGAACTGCGCGACGACCTCTGCCGGGTCACCGGCACCCATGTCACGGGGCTCTGCCTGGAAGGGAGGTGCGACAGGGTGAAGGGTGACTGGCAGGTCGGGTTCCGCCTCGACAGTCAGGGGGAATGGCTCGTCACGGATGTGCGTATAGAAGGCATCGAAATATGATAAGGCCAAAAAGGCCGGTCCGGGCACCCGGGCCGACGGGCGGCACACAGCCCGGATTCCGACCGGTTTCCTTATATTGGGATGGACAACAGACACCTCGCCCTCGACGTGCTGAGGGGCATGACCGTTTGCTTCATGATCATCGTCAACAGCCCGGGACCGGGGGCCAGCCCCTTCTCGCCGCTGGAACACGCGGCCTGGAACGGCTTCACCCCCACCGACCTCGTCTTCCCCACCTTCCTCTTCGTGGTGGGCAACGCGATGGCTTTCACCCTGCCGAAAATGCTGGGGATGGCCACCGGGCCCTTCCTGGGAAGGGTGCTCAGAAGGACCCTGGTCATCTTCCTGCTCGGATACCTGATGTACTGGTTCCCCTTCGTCCGACAGGGCGCCGACGGCTCCTGGTCGGCCGCCCCCATCAGCCATACCCGCATCCTCGGGGTACTCCAGCGTATCGCCCTCTGCTACGGCATCGCGGCCCTGCTGGTGCGGTACCTGACGCCGGGCGCCCTCCGGACAGCCGGTGCCGTCCTGCTGCTGGGCTACTGGGGCGCACTGGCATGGGGCGGCGACTACTCGATGACCGGGAACCTGGGTCAGCGGATCGACATGGCCCTGCTGGGCGAAAACCATCTCTACCACGGCGAGGGCGTCGCCTTCGACCCGGAGGGACTGCTCAGTACCCTGCCCGCCGTCGTCAACGTGCTGATCGGGTATATGGCCGGCAGCTTTGTCCGCCGGAGCGGCGCCTCCTACGAGACGGTTGCGAGGCTGGCGCTGACCGGTGCGGCCATGGTGGCCGTCGCCTATTTCTGGAACAACCTCTTCCCCATCAACAAGAAACTGTGGACGAGCCCCTTCGTCCTCTACACCTGCGGCCTCGACCTCGTCATCCTGGCCGGACTTGTCAAACTGACCGAGATGGCGGCTCCCCCGCGGTGGACGGGCTTCTTCACCGTGTTCGGCCGAAACCCTCTGGTCATCTACCTGCTCTCCGAACTGCTGCTGACCACCCTGTGGGTCGTGCCGGGCTCGAAAGGCGGCAGCGTCTGCGAAGACCTCAACACAGCCTTCTACCAACGGCTCGCACCGGGTTCCTGGGGCTCCCTCCTTTTCGCCCTCTCAATGATGCTGGTCTGCTGGCTGGCAGGGTGGCTCATGGACCGGCGGAAAATCTACGTCAGGGTCTGACTCGGTTCAGGCCGACAATGCCGGCAGTTCCGGGTACTCGAAAGGCTCGGTGGGGTCCGCCGCTTCCCGAAAATCCTTACGGACCGCGTACGCGTGCATCTCCTCCGACGGGTATTGGAAATGCGCCATCTCGCGAATGCGCTCCGGCGTCAGCCCGTCCTGGATCCACTCCCAGGCGAGGTCCTCCGTCCATATTAAGGGCATCCGCTTCCGGCGGTTGTGTACCTGCGCCATCAACGGGTTGGCGGCGGTGGTCACGATGGCGAAGCTGTCCATCGTTTCTCCGGTCTCCCGGTCGGTCCATGGCTGCCAGATGCCTGCCATGAAGAAGTACTCCCTTCCGGGCAGCACGATGCGATAGGGATAGGCGATGTCCTTGCGGGTGCCCGGAGGCGTGTAGTGTCTCCATTCGTAGAAGCCGGACGACAGGACCAGGCAGCGGCGCTGCAGCGCCGCCTGACGGTAGCTCACCTTGTCGAGCATCTCCTCGCCAATGGCGTTGAGGGTGTTCCTCGGCGGGTCCTTCCGCCCCGTCTTCGGATTCAGGCCGCCATGCCGGAAATGCTCCAGCTCAGAACGGGTGTGGACATAGAATGGCACGAGCTCCCAATGCATCAGCGCCAGCTCGAAGTCGGCGCCACCCGACAGTGGCTTCAGCACGGGCCATTCGCCATACACGAAGCCGCTCTGCAGCGGACGATCCAAGGCTTCCGCAACTGCCCCGACCTCTTTCTCGACCCGCTTCAGTCGGATATGCTCGGCGCGGGTCACCTCTATACCGTTGTAAAAGCACATGTGACAAGTTACGTAGAACGGCGATGCCGGTCAGCCGCCCGGGCTTGCAAGATGTGCGGAAGCGAACAGCCCCCCGAGAAGTATCCGGATTTATCGTTTATTTCGCCCGCGAACAAGCCATGACGGACGAGCATTTCATGAAGATGGCACTGGCGGAGGCACGCAAGGCCTTCGATGCGGGTGAAGTGCCCGTGGGCGCTGTCGTCACGGTGGGTGAACAAGTGATTGCGAGGGGCCACAACATGGTGGAGAGGCTCAACGACGCCACTGCCCATGCGGAGATGATCGCACTGACCTCCGCCTTCGAGCGGCTGGGCGCCAAGTACCTGCCCGAAGCGACCCTCTTCGTCACCGTCGAACCCTGCCTGATGTGTACGGGCGCTCTCTACTGGGGCAAGCTGGCACGCGTGGTATGGGGGGCTGACGACGAGAAGAACGGACACCGCCGGGTCACCGGCGACACCTGGCCCTTCCATCCAAAGACGACCATCACCAGAGGCGTACTCGGCGAAGAGGGGGCCCTGCTCATGAAGGAGTTCTTCCGGGCCAGGCGCTGACCAGAACAGAGGCATGGCCCCGTGGGATGTGTAGGTTTCATGCCTTCGCAGGCCTCCCTTTCCCCGCTCGCCCGAATGGCCGTACCTTTGCCATCCTAAAACCATCATAGCATGCCATTCACACTCGCCCCGCTGCCCTACGCACATGATGCGCTGGAGCCTCATATCGACACCCTGACGATGCAGATCCACCATGGCAAGCACCATCAGGCCTACGTCGACAACCTCAACAAGGCCGTCGCCGGAACGCCCAACGA
The DNA here is from genome assembly GCA_010027295.1 of Chitinophagia bacterium. Lineage (GTDB taxonomy): Bacteria > Bacteroidota > Bacteroidia > Chitinophagales > Chitinophagaceae > Pollutibacter. The sequence continues at coordinate 18,632 of RGVM01000003.1, read as the reverse complement.
AGGGAAGTCCCTCGAAGAACTGGTCGCCTCGGCTGGCGCCATCTCCCCGGCCGTCCGCAACAACGGCGGAGGTCATTGGAACCACACGTTCTTCTGGGAAAGCCTCTCCCCTAAGGGTGGCGGCAGCCCCGCCGGCGCACTCGCCCAGGCCATCGATGCAGCTTTCGGCTCCTACGACGCCTTCCGCGAGAAATTCAACAACGCCGGCATGACCCGCTTCGGCAGCGGCTGGGCCTGGCTCATCGTCAAGGACGGGAAACTGGAAGTCACCAGCACGCCCAACCAGGACAACCCCCTCATGGACGTCGCGGAAGTGAAAGGCCGACCCATCCTCGGCGTGGACGTATGGGAGCATGCCTATTATCTGAAATACCAGAACCGCAGGGCTGAATACCTCGGCGCGTTCTGGAACGTCATCGACTGGAACAAGGTCGCCGAGCGGTTCGGCGGGAAGTGACGACACAACCCCCGACAAAAAAAATACGGCCCGGACTATCCCGGGCCGTTTTGCTTTGGGTCATATATACCAACCCACCAGGGACGCCCTACGGTACGGGGTCGTGACCCGACCCGCCCCAGGGATGACAACGAGAGAGCCTCGACAGAGTCAGGGCCAGCCCACGGAAAAGTCCGTGCTTCCGTAGGGCCTCGAGCGCGTACTGCGAGCAGCTGGGCGTGTACCGGCAACTCGGCGGCAGCCAGGGCGAGATGGCAAGCTGGTAGAAACGAATCACGAGCTCGAAGGGGATGGTCGGCAAACGGAGCAGGAACCGATACGCCCGCTGCGGTGTATCAGCGGCCATCGCAGTACCTTTTCATGAGCGAATCCACGACCCTGCCGACCTGGGCATACAGCACCGCATACTCGGGGAGCTCCTTCCCCTGGTGGATGAGGAAGATGTCCACCCCTCCCTTCCCGGACGTAAGTCCCGCCTCAAGGGGTCCGACCTGACGGCGCCAGGCCTCACGCATCAGCCGCTTGATACGGTTCCTGTCGACAGCCCTTCGGAACACCCGGGAACTGGCGCTGAAAGCGGCCTTCACTCCGCCTTCCCGAGCGGTGTCGAGCCTGTGCCGCACCCTGAGCAAAGGGTATTGCAACCGCTCGCCGCCCTCGAAGAGCTCAGCAATGGCCTTGCGGCTCTTGAGCCGCCTGTCGCGACCCAGCGTCTGTCGAAGCGTTGATTGCGCCGAAGGACCTTCCATATGACAAAAATAGCCTCGGATCTTCTCCGAGGCTACGATATCTGTCCGCCTGATGCGATGCCTATTTCTGCCTGAACTCGTCGGAGACTGTCAGCTTGTGCCTGCCCTTGCGGCGACGGCTGGCCAAAACCTTACGGCCGTTGGCGGTCTGCATGCGCTTGCGGAAGCCGTGTACCGACTTGCGGCGGCGGCGATGAGGCTGGAATGTGCGTTTCATGCTCTTTGCTTTTTCACGTTGCGGGATAGGACCGGGAGAACGATCCGTTGCGGCTGTCAAACCCCGGGTCACCACACCTAGGGCTGTGAAAGGACGGCAAAGTTAGGGAAAAGCGTGATTTTTCCTAACAAATCATGCCTGCAGCGATACATGTTCGGAACGGACCTCCTCGCCGAGGAATAGGCACGCATGTTCGTCAAAGGCGTCCGTGTCGTCGGTGGTGCAATACCGCCTGCCGCCGCCTTCGGGATGGTAGGACAGTCGGGATCGCATCTCCGGGTGCCGGTGTAGATAGTCGGCCAGACGATCCGCCACGATTCCTCCCTGGTCGAGGATGCAAACATCCTCCGGCAGATACCGACGGATGAGGGGCGCCAGCACGGGATAGTGTGTGCAAGCCAGCAGAATGGTGTCGATGGATGCCGAACGACGCATGAGCCTGTGCAGACAGTCGCGGATGAAGTGGTCGGCTCCGGGGTTGTCATAGGCACGGTGCTCGACAAGTGGTACCCACATGGGACAGTCCTGCTGATGCACCACTACATCGGGGAAGAACCTTCCGATCTCGATCGGATAGGACCCCGATCGGACCGTGCCGGTGGTACCGAGGACGCCAACTTCTCTGGTGCGTGTGTGGTGCCCGATGACTTCCGCGGTAGGACGTATCACGCCCAGTACGCGGTTGTCGGGAGCAATACGTGTCAGGTCGCGCTGCTGGATAGTGCGCAAGGCCTTTGCCGAAGCGGTATTGCAGGCGAGGATCACCAGCGGGCAGCCCTCGCGGAACATCCATTCGACCGCCTCGAGTGTGTAGCGGTGTACTGTTTCGAAGGAACGGGGGCCGTATGGCGCGCGGGCGTTGTCACCCAGATATAGGTAGTCGTACCCCGGCAACCTGCCAAGTATTTCGCGGAGCACGGTGAGGCCGCCGTATCCCGAGTCGAAGACACCGATGGGTCCCTGTTGCATGCTATCCGTCAAATGGAAAAGGTTGCCTGTGGCAACCTTTTCGCGGGGTGAATCTTCTGGGCGAGGCGGGCGTTATTTCTGTCCGGCCGGCTTGGGTGCGGGCGGGGCTGCCCCCCCGAGTTTCTTCTTGATGGCGGGAAGCAGGTCGTCCGTATCGGGTTGCACAAGGAGAGCCTCCTTGCGCAGGACATAGCCATAGCCGCCGGCCTTGGCGACCTCCTGGATGAGGGCCGTGGCCTTCTGTGCGACGGGTGTCATGAGTTCCTCCTGACGCTGCTGCATCTGCTGCTGGTAGCTACCTTCGAAGCCCTGCAGCTCGGTGAGCAGTTTCTTCATCTTCTCGCGGTTGGCGGTACGGATGGCGTTCGACCACTTGGAGGAGTCGGCCTTGTAGATGCTGTCCTGGCGGTTCAATTCGCGGAGGGTCTCGGCGTAGTTGATCTGCAGGGCGCTGTCGTACTGGGCCATCTCTGCCATGGCCTTCTTGTACTCGGGCATCAGCTGGACGACCTCGTCGACGCTGACATAGGCGAACTTGGTCTGTGAGGTTGCGGCACTCGCCATCGTCAGGCATGCCAGCAGGCCGAAGAGGAAACCTTTGCTCATTTTCATTGTACGCTGTGTTGTTATTGATTCCGGTATGGGGGGAGACCGCTGTGCCGGGGTTCATTTCGCGCCAAGGGCCTTCAGCACGTCGTCGCTGCGGTCCAGTCGCGGGTCGGCAAATATAACGGTAATTCCCTCGCTTTTGTCCAAAATAAAATCGTACTGCCGCTCCACGGCGAGCTTCTGGATGGCGTTGTAGACGCGGTCCTGGATGGGCTTCACGAGTTCCTGCCGTTTGCGGAAAAGGTCGCCTTCGAAGCCGAACCTCCGCTTCTGGAGGTCTCGGAGTTCCTTCTCGCGGTTGAAGAGCTCGTCCTCGCGCTTCTTGCGGAGGGTGGGGCTGAGCATGACCTGCTCGGCCTCGAAACTGCGGTACATGCCGTCGAGCTCCGCCTGCTTCTGCTCGATCTCCTTCTGCCACTGTTCGCTGAATTGGTCGAGCTTCTTCTGCGCCTCCTTGTAGTCGGGCATGCGTTCGAGGATGTACTTGGTGTCGATGACTGCGTAGCGCTGGGAGAAGGCCGCCAGCGACAGCAGCATCGCGGTGGATGCGGTGAGGATGGTCCTTGTCATGGCCTTGTGTTTTCGTTGTGTCTGATAGCGTGACCGTCACTCGGGCTCGAAGCCGAGCATGAAGGTGAACTTGCTGGCGTCGCGCAGTCGGCCAGTGGGCGTGATGGCGTCCAGGCCGAGTCCGTAGTCGAAGCCCAGGAGGCCGAACATCGGGAGGAAGAACCGCACGCCGACACCCACGGCCCGCCGGAGTTCGAATGGATTCCACTGCTTGAAGCTGTACCAGCCGTTGGCCGCCTCGTAGAAGGCGAGGCCGAAGATAGTGCTGCTGGGGTTCGTCACGAAGGGATAGCGCAGTTCGAGGGTGTACTTGTTGAAGATGGTGAAGAAGTTGGAGGCGCGCTGCAGGTCGGGGTTGACGGTGGGGTCCGAGACCTGGTATACGGGGTACCCGCGGTGTGCGATGATATCGTAGCCGAGGACGCCGAAGTTGTTGGTGAGGCCTGCGTTGCCGACCTGGAAGCGCTCGAAGGGAGAGATGGGGATGTCCTTGTTGTAGCGGCCCATGAAGCCGTACTTGGCGGCGAAGCGCAGTACGAACTGACGGCTCTTATCCTCCCCGCGGGCCTTGCCCAGCGGCACGAACCACTCCGCGTTGAATCGCCATTTGTGGTACTCCACGAGTTTGTAGATGTCCGACTGGTTCACACCGAGAAAAGACGACCATGGTGGCGTGAAGGCGGCGCTGAGCATGAAGTTGGAACCGCTCCTCGGGAAGATGGGCTGGTCAACCGAAGCCCGCGAGATGGCGATGCGCAGGTTCAGGTTGGAGGAATTGCCCGTGGAGAATGTGGGGAAGATGGCGTAGTTGCGTGCCGTGTAGTTGATATAGCTGAGGGTATAGACGAGCGAGAAGAAGTCGTCGGGCCACTTCAGCTGTTTGCCCAGGGCGATGGAGGCGCCCGATGTGTTGAGGAACGAGGAATCGGCGTAGTTCCTGTCGAAGAAGCCCGTGAAGGGGTTTAGCGCGTTGGAGAAGCGCGTGTTGAAGACGCTCACGGTGAAGGAGTTCCTCTTCTTTCCGCCCAGCCAGGGCTCGGTGAAGGAGAAGTTGAGGGAGCGGAAGAAGCGTCCGTTCGACTGGTAGCGGAGGCTGAGCTTCTGGCCGCCACCCGAGGGCAGCGGGTCCCATGCCTCTTTCCGCATGATGTTGCGGATGGAGAAGTTGTTGAAGGTCACGCCGAGGGTGCCCGTGAGGCCGATGTTGCCACCCCATCCGGCACTGAGCTCGAGCTGGTCGCTCGACTTCTCCTCGAGGGTGTAGTTGATGTCGACCGTGCCGTCCTCCTGGTTGGGCACGGGCTGAATGCCTATCTTCTCCTGGTTGAAATAGCCTAACTGCGAGAGCTCGCGTTGCGTCCGGATGATGTCGGCACGGCTGAACTTCTCTCCGGGAAGTGTTCGTATCTCGCGACGGATGACGTATTCCTTGGTCTTGTCGTTGCCTTCGATATTGATGTTCTTGATGGTAGCCTGCGGACCCTCGGTGATGCGGATCTCATGGTCAATGGTGTCGTTGTACACGGAGGTCTCCACCGGGTCGACCGAGAAGAAAAGGTATCCGTTATCCATGTACAGCGAGCTGATATCACCGCCCTCGGGGGATAGCTGCTTGCCGAGCTTTTTATTGAGGGTCTCGAGGTTGTAAATCTCGCCCCTGTTGATGCCCAGCAACATGTTCAAGATGGAGTCGGGGTATTTTGTGTTGCCCTTCCAGGCGATCTTGCCGAAGTAGTAGCGTCGGCCCTCGTCGACCCTAAGGGCGACGTTGAGCTGTCCGGACTTGTCGTAATACTGCGTATCGGCCGCGATCACCGCATCCCGGTATCCGAGGGAGTTGTAGTAATCGAGCACCTTCTCCTTGTCTTCCCGGTACTTTTTCTCGTTGAACTTGGCGGAGCCGAACTTGAAGCGGAACCAGGGTTCGATGTACTTGAGGGCCTCGGTGGGGACGAGGAACTTCCAGCCCTTTAGGAAGTCCTCCTTCGGGAGCCTGCGCACCTGGCCGTAGGGGCTCCATACCGAGTCGGGCGTGAGCGTGAACCGCATCCGCTCCTTCGTGCCCTTCATCTTCTTCTTGAGCTTTGCCTCGTCGACGGACTGGTTACCGAAAAAATGCAGTTCGTCGATGCGAACCTTGCTGCCCTTGTCGACCTCGAACTCTAGGATAAGCCGACCCGGGGCGCTGGGGTCAGGTATGTCGTTGATTTTTGTGCGAATTCCCTGGAAGCCCTTCTCGACGTAGTATTTCTCAATAGCCTCGACGGCCGACATCCGCATGTTGTCAGTGATCACCCGGCTCTTGAAGAGGCCCACCTTGTCCTTCAGCTCGTCGGCCTCGCCCTTTCGGATCCCTTTGAAGCGGAAGTCGGAGAGCATGGGACGTTCCACGGCCGCGATCTCCACCCAGATATTCCGACCCTCAAGACGGGTAATGTAGATGTTGATGTTGGTGAACATGTTCTGTGACCAGAGCTTCCCAATCGCCTTGGAGAAATTGTCGCCCCCGGGGATAGTGACTTCGTCGCCCACGGAGAGCCCCGAAACGGAGATGACGATGGCGGCATCGAACTTCTGGTTGCCGGTGACCTTGATGTCGGCAATCGTGTATTTACGGGGAATCTTCGACTCGTAGATGGCCATGAGCTCGGGGTCCACCGATGCGGGGGGAATCGTGTCCGTCTGGCCCAGGGCCGAGAGGCCGGAGAGCAGGGACAGGCAGTATGCCAGGAACATCGGGGTCCGCTTCATCCGGCTTGTGGTTCGAAAGGCCAAAATACGGGCTTTTTTATCTAATGCTTTGTTAATGAGGTGCCATGCGGAACTCACGGCTTCAGTCCCTGCTCCACCCTCACCTGGTGGCCGGTTTTGCCGAATCGCCGCTCCCGTCCCTGGAAGTCGAGGATCGCCTCATAAAGGTGGACCTTTCGGAAGTCGGGCCAGCGTGTGGAGGTGAAATATAGTTCCGCATAGGCGAGCTGGTAAAGAAGGAAGTTGCTGATGCGGTACTCCCCGCTGGTGCGGATCATCAGTTCGGGGTCGGGGAAGGCGCTGGTGGCGAGGTAGGACTGGAGGGTGTCTTCGCCGATGGAGGTTGGGTCGACCTTTCCATCCCTGACGTCTTCGGCGATGCGCTTCACGGCGTTGACGAGCTCCCACCTCGAACTGTAGCTGAGGGCCATGACGAGGTTGAGGCCCGTGTTGTCGGCCGTCATGTCGAGGGCCTCGCGAAGGGCCCTGTGCGCATATTCGGGCAGCATCGACATGTTGCCGATCACATGCAGGCGTATGTTGTTACGGTTCAGGGTGGGCACCTCCTTCCGGATCGTCTCGACGAGCAGTTCCATGAGCCCCGTCACCTCGGGTTCTGGGCGGTCCCAGTTCTCAGTGGAGAATGCGTACAGGGTCAGATAGCCGATGCCGAGTTCTGCGCAGCCTTCCACGATGTCGCGCACGCTCTGCACACCATGGAAATGGCCATAGAGCCGGTCCTGGCCCTGCTCCTGCGCCCAACGCCCATTGCCATCCATTATGATGGCGATATGGCGGGGAAGACGGTCCAGTTCGAGTTGTTCCTTGGCGGTCATGCGCGGTTTGGAATGCGCAAAGATACGCAAAGCTTGCATTGGACGGGCCTGGAGCGCCCGAAAGGCCTCAGCCGGGTCATTTGGGACAGCGGTAGGAGCTGATGGACAGGGAAATACCCGCCTGCAGGAACAGGTACTGATCGCGCTGGGCGGTGAAGCCACGCTGACGTCCGGCATCTCCTATCGGGATACCCGTCTCCCCCGACCTGTCCTGCAAGAGGAAAGCCGTTGTGGGGCTTCCGTCCGGATTGGGTGGGAAGGCCTGTGCACCGGCATAGGTGCCACTGACATCGTCAAGGTAATCGGTCCGGGTGAACCGATAGACCGCCTCGACGGTGAGGTTGACATTGCGGGCGATATTGTACTTGATGCCCATGCCCAGAGGAAAGCAGGCAGCCATGTTTCGGTAGAACCCGCGGTCGGGATAGGCGGCGGACCCCTGCCCCTCCGTCCCGAGGGGCCGCAGGAAATGTTTCTCGCCTTTCAAGTAGGCGTAGGGGTTGAAGTTGAATGCGCCGACACCCAGTGTCACATAGGGCGTGAAGAAGTATTCGTCGCTGTAGGGCTCGAAACGGTAGAAGTTGAAGTCACCCTGCAAGGCCATTTCCAGGACGGAGGTGTTGAAACTGAGGTTGCGGCGGCGATTGAACTCTATGCGGCTGTAACGGTCGGAGTAGCCGAGCTCCGCATAGTTGGCGGAGAAGCGCAAGGCGACGTAGTTGCCTACCTGTTTTCGGATGAATATTCCGAATACCTGCTTGGGCCTGTTGACGGCCCCGCGGTTGTTGAGGTCTCCGAAGTAATGGGCGGCGCCGGCCAGGAAGCCGACCTCGCCCTCATGCACATAGGCCTGCGTCTGGCCATGGCCGGACACCTGTATCAGGACGGAGGATAGGATAGCTGTGAGGAAGCCGGGGATGCGCATGTAGGGCAAAAATAAACCTTGACGGCGAAGCCCTGCAAAAACCCTGCCTCAATTGCGGGTGTCGAAACCCCAGGCCAGTTTCTCGCGGAGGGTCTGCAGGAAGTTGCGCTCGTTGAGGCGCAGGAGGCCGAGGGTGAAGGCCTCACGCCTGACGGCGAGCTGCACCTGGCGGGGGACGAGCTCCTTCCGTGCGTCAAGGGTGCATATGAAGGAGTCCGCACGCCCTTCCAGCTCGAAGGAGATGATGGAGTCGTCCGGCACAACGATGGGCCTCACGTTGAGGTTGTGCGGTGCAACGGGCGTGATGACAAAGCTCGCCGAGTCGGGAAAAAGGATCGGTCCATTGCAGCTGAGGGAGTAGCCTGTGGAGCCAGTGGGTGTGGACACGATAAGTCCGTCGGCCCAGTAGTTGTTGAGGATCTCCCCGTTGAGATAGGTCTGTATGCGGATCATGGGGGAGACGTCTCGTTTGTGTATCGCGAATTCGTTCAGGGCGTAGGGGGCGTCTCCAAATAGGGGGATGCTGGCGTCGAGGTGGATGAGGGTGCGTCTGTCAATCATGAAGCTGCGTTCGGCCAGGGCGGCGACGGCGGCCTGGATATTGTCCTTCCCGAGGCTTGCCAGAAATCCGAGGCGACCATAGTTGATACCGAGGACAGGGATCTCACGGTCGCGCACCAGGGTGACGGTATCCAGCAGGGTGCCGTCACCCCCGAGGCTCACCAGGCAGTCGAACGATTCATCGAGGTCGCGTGAGTCGCGGAAGACGGCTTCGCAGGCGATGTCCGGAAGGTATTCGCTGACCTGCCGATGGATACTCTCGTGAAGCACAGGTGCTATCCGATGGGCACGGAGCTCGGACAGCAGGACCGCGACGTCTTCCGGCTGGACGCTCTCGCCCCCCCGGGTGTAGATGGCGACCTTCATCACGCTAAGGTAGGCCAATCGTCGGAAGTGGCCGTCGACTCCTTACTGGGAGAACTTGTGCACGAAAAGGGCATTCTCACGGAGCTGGTTGAAACTGTATTCGATGCGGAGCACCCAATCGTAGATGGTCAGCACGTCCAGCCCCACCCCACCCGAATAGAGCAGCCGGTTGCCGAGAGTGTTGCCTGCCAGGTTGTCGCGGGCATGCACATAGCCGGCATCGCCATACAGCTTTGCATAGAACCGGAAGGGTATGACGGCGTATGTCCGGGAACGCAGCCCTGTCCGCAGATCGATCCTTCCGATCTCCTTTCGGAGCGTGTTGCGCATGTAACCGCCGGCCACGCCGTCGACGACGTAGTACTCAAGCCCCCGCAGGAAGTCGTCACTGTACCCCAGGAAGGGCTGGTTCACGAAGGACTGGCGGAAGGGAAGCTTCACCGTCGCATCGACCATCGTCGAGAAATAGGAGCGCAGAGGCAGCGTCCAGTGACGGGCGACCTTGAGGTCGAACTGCCAGAGGTTCATGGGCCCGCCCAGGCCACGCTTCAGAAAGTTGAACTCGACGGTGCGACCCTTGAGAGGATAAGGAATATAGTCGACGTCGAAGTGCTGGTAGGAATACTGCAGTTCGGGATAGGTGACCCTGTCGAGGCCTGATCGGAAGAAACCGGGGTTCATCGCCCGGATGGTATCGTCGATCCGGTCCCACCAGATGCCCAGTCTAGCAGTATGCCTGTCGACTGAGCCCTTGCGGTAGGAGTAGGTGAGCGCAGCATGCCCCTGGCGCCGCAGGAACCTCGCATCGTCCTTGAAGAACTGCTGACGGTTGGCCCGTGTCGAGTAGTTCACCTCCCGGTTCCGGGACTCCGACACTTCCAGTCCGTACCCGTGGCGAAGGCTCCTGTCTGCGAAGGGGTTGAAGTATTTCACCGTCACCTGCTCGGTGTATCCCTTCAGCAGCCATATGTTGAGCTTGTCATTGCGGCCAGTGATGTTGTCACCCTTCAGCTTCAGCCCGTAGTTGACGCGGTCGAGACTGAGGTCGTACTGGTCAATCCAGACGTTCCAGTTCCGGTCGATGGGCCTTATGTAAAGAAAGGGCCACCAGTACCATCTCTCCTTGACGTCCACCGCTATGTCGAGGGAGTCGCCCTCCCAGTTGCAGGGCGTGACGGAGACGTCCACGAACAGCGCCGTGTTCATGAGGTTCTGGCGCGAGGTGCGTATCTGAGAGACGATCTCGGCCACACCGTAGGACCGGCCCTCCGCGAGGGTCAGCTCCCGCTCAATGATATAGGTCCGGGTCCGCCGCTGCCCTGTGATGAGGATATGCCTGATGGTGGATGGACCCATGTCAGCCGGGGGCTTTGACGGAGGCTCTGGAGCCTGCCAAGGCTGGCCCGACATGTCCTCGGACAGGAACAGGCAAAGCATGACCAAAAGGTGTCGGACGGTGTGGCCCATGGGGTTCGGCAGGTGCGACGCGGGCGATGGAGGATGCGCCGCGACTCAGATATTCAGGTAAGTCATGAGGTGCTCGAGGTTGGACCTGAGCTCTTCATGGAACAGATCGCCGCCCGGCTGGTGGAGGACCTCATAGTCGTGGCGGCGGAAGCCGGCGAGGACAGAGGCGACATCGGAGCGGTTCAACCGCAGATATACGTGCATGGACTGACCGCCGGTACCGGGAACGGTGTTCAAGTGTGTGATGATGGCATCGCTGGACTCAACGATCCGGTTGATCTCGGAGAGGGAGTAGTCGGACGGAGCCACTCCCAGCACGATCAGAGCTCCCTGTTCGGAGGCACCGCAAAGCCTCGACAACTCGGGGAAGAGGGCATCGCGTGTGACGACCCCAAGGTAGGCGTCAACTGCGTCCAGCACAGGGACCATGTCAAGGGAGGTCTCCTGACAAAGCCTGACGGCAGACAGGAACGGGTCTCCCTCGTGCACCGAAACAGATGGCACGGGCGGCCCCTGGTCGCCCAAGGGGTCTTCTTCCGCCCTGTCAAGCAAATCCTCCTCCCAGACAATGCGCGACAACCTGTCACCCACCGTCAACGGCAATTGCCGTAGACCTAGCGCACCCATCCTCTCCAACGCCTCTCCAACGGTGTCGGTCGGCGTCAGGGGTCGCACCTGGGGTGATATGAGTTGGCCGCAAAACATACGAATGGCCCGGATAGGCCCTTTAGGTTAGACCGCAAAAATCAGTCCACTGCTGCAGGTTGACCTAGCTTGTGGAGGAACTTTTCAAGGATTACGTTGAATTCGTCGGGCAACTCCATCATGGGGGCATGCCCGCACTTGTCGATGAAATGGAGTTCGCTCTGGGAGATGCGCCGCTGGAACTCGTTGGCGACGAAGGGCGGGGTGACATTGTCGTTGTTACCCCAGATGAGCAATGTCGGCTTGTCGATCTTGGAGAGCTCGTCACCGAGGTTGTTGCGGATGGCGCTCTTCGCCAGTGCAAGCACCTTGATCACCTTCATCCGTTCGTTCACTATGCCGAAGACCTCGTCCACCAACTCCTTGGTCGCCGTCCGGGGGTCGTAGAAGGTCTCCTCCGTCTTGCGGCGGATATAATCGTAGTCGCCCCGCTTCGGATAGCTGTCGCCCATGCCGTTCTCGAACAGACCGGAACTGCCGGTGAGGATGAGCGATCTAACACGCTCCGGATGCTTCAAAACGTATAGCAGCGCTACATGTCCACCGAGAGAATTCCCCAGCAGATGGATGTTCCGATAGTCCTTATACTCGAGAAAGCGGTGCAGGTGCTTCTGCAGGCCACCCACCGAGGTGTGGAGCAGGTCGAGCTCGAAGAGGGGTAGGATCGGCACCACCACCTTGTATGACCTCGACCTGAAATGCTCGATGATACCGGAGAAATTGCTCAGGGCTCCGAAGAGGCCGTGCAGCAGGACAAGCGGCTCGCCCTCGCCGACTTCCAGGTACCTGAACTTGCCTTCCTCTCTGATCTCGTATGTCATTCCGTTTGGGTTGGAGCCGCTGTCGGCATCTGCTAAAATAGTCGTTTCGCCACAATCAAAGCATTTGGCAGGATAATTCAGGCCGTAACCGCCCGCCATCTTCATGCCCTCGGGGCGGTCAGGGGGCCTGAAGCCTCCCGGAAGTACTCCTTCAGCGAACGCATCATGTCGCCGAGGAAGGGCAAAGCATGGGATAAAGCGCCCATCACCCAGGGGCCCCAGGGTGAGACCCAGGGGTAGGTGCGGGAGGTCGATACCGTCTCATCCCCAAGGAGCCCCAGCTCCCGCAGATAGAACAGGATGATACTGTACAAGGTTCCGTACAGGATCACATGCAGGATCACTCCACCGGCCTTGTCGACACCACCCAGCATCATCGCCTCCGCAGAAGCCTTCGCCATCCTGCCGGCAACCCCTACCAGCCAGCGGGCGAGGCCGAAGACCATCAGGAAGGCCAGCAATGGCAACCACCGCACGGGAATACCTCCGATGCCTGTTAGCCATTGCGCCACCGCAGCGGACAAACTCACCGCAGCCACCAGCCCCACGAACAGGGAGGCGAAGGAGAAGGCCGAAACGATGAATCCCCGGCTCATGCCCTGGACGAAGGCATAGGCCAGTATCGCAACCGTGGCCACATCGAGGATCATGTGCCCGGGTTGGCGAGGAGCGACTTGACCGCTTTGGAAATCGCCTGGCCATCGGCGCGACCGGCCAGTCGCTTCGTGGCGACACCCATCACCCTGCCCATGTCGGCAGGAGATGAAGCGCCCGTCTCTGCGATGACCGCCCTCAACTCCGCATATAGCTCCTCCTCAGACAGCGACTTGGGCAGGAAACGCTCGATGACGGAGATCTCCTCCCGCTCCTTCACGGCCAGGTCTTCGCGACCCTGTTTCTCGAATATCTCCAGCGAATCCCTCCGCTGCTTTACCAGGCGCTGCAGCAGACGCATCTCCTCTTCCGGACTCATGCCGCCAGAGCCGCCCTCCGAGGTCTTCGCCAGCAGGATGGCAGCCTTGATGGCCCTGAGGGCCCGCAGGCCGGCCTCGTCCCTCGCCAGCATGGCAGCCTTTATCTGTTCGTTGACCGTTGTCTCCAATGACATGGCTTCTGTTTTTTACCCTATGTCGTCGGTTCTGTCAGGGTCAGGCACCCTGTCCGCCTTCCGCAGCCTGTTGCTGCAGGGCCTTGAACTTCCCGTAGAAGGCCTTTGCAAAACGCTTCACATCCTCCACGAGCTCCTGCTGGTGGGTGGCCCTCTCGAAACTGTCGGCCAGCCCCATGAGGTTCTGGTAGTAGAAATCGGCCATCTCGTCCACCATCATGTCCTTGGTCCAGATATCAATCCGCATGGCTGCCTTCTCCCGGCCGTCCCAGAAGGCCATCGTCATGGCCTTGGCACGTTGCGTATCCTCCGCACTGGAGGCACTGGCGGCCCATTCGATCGCTTCGGGCACATTGGCCTCGTCAAGGCTCACGTCGACGGTTATCCGGGATCGATTCATCGTGGGGTGGTTGCGGCAAAGTTACGGAATCGGGGCTTGGCATGCAGCTTCACGCAACAGCGCCAGCAGTCTGCGGGACGAGTCGTCCCAGGAGAAGTGCCGCGACCTCTCGAGTCCCCTGGCGACCATCGCCGAGCGCAGGGCCTCGTCGCGGTAGACAAGCGAAAGCCTGGCACCCATGTCCTCCGGTTGCAAGGGGTCGAAGTATAGCCCGGCATCGCCGGCCACCTCGGGGAATGAGGAATTGCCGGAGCAGACCACTGGCACGCCCGACTGCATAGCCTCCAGCAATGGAATCCCGAAGCCCTCCCAGAGCGATGGATATACCAGGGCATAGGCGGACGCCACCAGGGCAGGCATACGCTCCTTCGGCACATACCCCATCAGGCGGACGTCGTGGCGATGGCGGAAAGTCGAGAGTGCATGCTCGAACTCCCCGTTGCGCCAGCCCATGCGGCCCGCCAACACGAGGAGCATGTTCGAGCGCTGTCGCTTCTTGAAGAGCGAGAAGGCCCGCAACAGGTTCAACAGGTTCTTGCGCGGATGCATGGATCCGACGCACAGGAAATACTCGCGCCCCTCCGTCCAGTTCTCGCGAAAGGCCACACGGTCCTCCCAAGCCAGCGGGACGAAGGAAGGATCCGCCGCATTGTAGACCACCTCGACCTTCCCCCGGGAGAAGGGATACCGATGGTGGATGTCCTCCCGCGAACACTCGGACACCGTCACCACCTTTTTAGCCTGACGGATAAAGCGAGGCGTGTATGCCTTATAATAGAGGTATTGCGACCGGGGCAGATAGGAGGAGTCACGCAGGAAGGCCAGGTCATGGATGGCGACCACCTGGGGAACGGAGCTATGCAGGGAGCAGATGCCGTCGGGCGAGAAGAAGACGTCGGCGCGATCCCTTCGGAGCGCAGAGGGCACCCTGAGGTCGTACCACAGCTTCCATAACAGGGGGTGCCGGGCGGGCGGTCCCAGGGTACGCTGCCGCAGGTTTACGGCATCGGAGAGGCTACCCTCATGGCGCCTGTCGTCAAGATAGAGGAATTCGTCGTCAGGACCCGCCAGCGGCAGCCGTGAACAGAGCTCCCGGGTGAAGCGGCCGTAGCCCTCCTCGTAGCCGTACCAGGCAAAGCGGGTGTTGATGGCGATCCTCATATCCGATGGCGGCCAAAACTACGCCAAAGCAGGCATGGGGGTCCCAAGGTTCCATATTCGGCACGGATGGACTATTTTCGCAGGACAGATCTCTATATATGGAATACAACACGACCCGCAACAAGCTGATCATGCGGGAGTACGGCCGCCACATCCAGAACATGGTCGAAAAGATCCGCTCGATCGAGGACAAAGAGCGGCGCCAGCGGAACGTAGACGCCATCATCGAGTTCATGGGTATCCTCAACCCCCAGCTCAAGAGCATGGAAGACTACCGCCAGAAGCTCTGGGACCACATCTTCCTCATCTCCGACTTCCAGCTCGACGTCGAGAGCCCATACCCCATCCCCACCGCCGAGACACTGAAACTGAAGCCCTCAAGACTACCCTATCCCAAGAAATACCCGAAGTACTCCCATCTCGGCGTCCATCTCGAGAAAGTCGTCCAGAAGGCACTGGCAGACGAGAACACAGATAAGCGGTCCGGCTTTGCCCATACCATCGCATACTACATGAAACTTGCCTACAACAACTGGCACCGCGAGCTGGTCCATGACGACGCTATCCGACAGGAGCTCAACGCCATCACGGGCGGAATGCTCGAGTTCAGTTCTACACCCTACGTCAAGGCATACCGCGAGCGGGACGACGACCAGCGCTTCGGCAAGCGCGGCAAACAGATGGGATACCAGCCCCGGCAGGGCGTGAAACCCATCCCGCAGGGGCCCATGGGCAACAAGAACAGGCCCCAGCAAAAATTCCAGAAGAAACGATATAAGTGACAATGCCGCCCTAAACCTGATCCCGCCCTAGCATTCCGCGATGGCAGGCAGGCAGGCGGCTCTCCCGGTAGCCCATGTCCCCGACACCCAACCGGATAGTCATCGTCACCGCACCATCGGGAGCGGGAAAGACCAGCATCACCCGGCACCTTCTGCATCAAATCCCCGCACTGGGCTTCTCCGTGTCGGCCACTACGCGACAGCCGCGAGGCAAAGAGGTCGACGGTAGGGACTACCATTTCATCGGCACGGACGAGTTCCGGAACCGCATCCGGGAAGGAGCCTTTCTAGAATGGGAGATGGTCTACGAAGGGAAGTACTACGGTACCCTCATGTCAGAAATAGAGGAGATTTGGCTAGAGGACCGCATCCCGTTGCTCGACATAGATGTCAAGGGTGCCCTGCGCGTCATGGGTGACGCACGCGTACGAACGCTCTCGCTCTTCATCCAGCCCCCATCCCTGGATGAGCTGGAGAGGCGCCTCAGGAGCCGCGGGACAGACAGCGAGGATTCGATCCGCGACCGGCTGGCGAAGGCGGAATACGAGATGTCTCACCGGGATCGGTTCGACCGGATCGTGATCAACGACCAACTCGACAAGGCCTGCACCGAGGCGGAAAGCATGGTGCGCGCCTTCCTCGACAGTTGAGGTCCGGGTAGCCGGCATGCCCGGGCCATAGCCCTTCAGAGGGACGAAGTACAACGCTCATCCATTACCTTTACACCCCAAAACGCAGACATCCTGGCAACCGATACCAACGATAGGAAAAGCTTCTTCCAGCGCATCTGGGGCTCCGACGAAGGCGAGTCCGAGATGAGTTTCGTGGACCACCTCGAGGCGCTACGCTGGCATATTGTACGCTCCGTGCTGTTCCTGCTCGTGGCGGCCATCGCCTTCTTCGTATGGATCGACACCATCTTCGACTATGTCGTGATGGGTCCCACCCGGAACGACTTCATCTCCTACCGCGTCCTCTGCCGCCTCAGTCATGTACTGGGCATGGGTGAATCTCTATGCATGCCGCCCATGGACCTCAAGCTGCAGGTCACCTCCGTGAGCGGAACTTTCATGTCCAGTATCACCATGGCGCTCTCCTGCGCCCTCGTAGTGGGTGTACCCTATTTCCTCTGGGAAGTATGGAGGTTCGTGAAACCGGCCCTCAAGCCCGAAGAGCTTCGACACACCCGCGGGATCATCTTCTGGGTTAGCTTCTTTTTCTTCCTGGGCGCATCCTTCGGCTACTTCATGCTGGCGCCCTTCACCTTCAACTTCCTTTCCAATTACAAGATCGGCACGGCGGGGCTCCTGGAGTACCGGCCTACCCTGGCCGACTACCTCGAGAGCCTGATCGACATCACGCTGGGGGCCGGTCTGGCCTTCCAGCTGCCCATGGTGTCATGGCTCCTGTCCAGCATGGGCATCCTCACCCCCTCCTTCCTGCGTGAATACCGCAAGTACGCCTACGTTGCCCTGCTCGTGCTGGCCGCCATCATCACCCCCTCGCCCGACTGGGGCAGCCAGATGGTCGTCGTCATCCCGCTGGTGCTGCTCTACGAGGTCAGCATCGGTATCTCTGCGGCTGTTAACCGCAGAAAGGAGCGCAAATGGAAGGAGTGGGAGTGACGGTCCCCATGACGCCGTTCTGAGGAAACCCACTACGACCCACCCGCAAGAGAAACCCAACATGGACCATTCAGCCTTCAACCTCTTCCTCCCCGTAGCCGTCGGTAGCGACCATGCCGGATTCGAGTACAAGGAGGACATCCGCGCCTTTCTGGCCTCCAAGGGTCTCACCGTCAAGGATTTCGGCGCACACTCCACCGACTCGGCCGATTACCCCGACCACGCACATGCCGTGGCAGATGCCGTCGAGAAGGGCGAATGCGCTTTCGGCATCCTGTTCTGCGGTTCCGGCAACGGGGTCGCCATGGCGGCCAACAAGCACGCCGGCATCCGGGCCGCCCTCTGCTGGAACCCGGCCATCGCTGAACTCTCACGCGCCCACAACGACGCCAACGTATTATGCATCCCCGCCAGGTACATCTCCCACGAGATCAGCCGGCAAATGGTGGAACAATTCATCGGCACGGAATTCGAAGGTGGAAGGCATGCCCGACGCGTAGGCAAGATCCCCTGCGGATGAGCCCGGAGCCGCCAACCTTACTCAAGTCCACACATCCCCACAAACCCTCCGCATGAACCGGAACCTCATCCTCGCCCTGGCCCTGGCCCTGCCCTGGCAGGCAATGGCACAGAAAAAAACGACCGACGCCGCCCGCTTCGCCGCCACCATCACCGAGCAGGACCTGCGCACCCACCTCTTCACGATCGCAGGGCCTGAGATGGAAGGCCGCGAGACCGCGACGGAGGGACAGCGCAAGGCGGCCGCCTACATAGAAGGGCAGTTCCGCAGCCTTGGCCTCAAGCCCGGTTTCAACGGCTCCTACCAGATGCCCTTCCCCGTCTACCGCGACTCCCTCGCCGAAGCCCGAGTGGTCGTCAACGGAAAGGCCTGGGCGCTGAACACCGACTTCCAGCCGGTCATGCAGTTCAACAGCACCGCCACCCAGTACTTCTCCGAGCTCGCCTTCGTGGGACACGGAATCGTAGACTCCGCCCGTGACGACTACGGCTCCTTCGATGTCAGGGGCAGGGCCGTCCTCATCCTCGACGGGGCACCCTCCGGATACCGGCCTTCCCGCCCGGGCTTCATGTCGCCCGCCGGCGTGTTCGCCAAGATCCGCAACGCCCAGCAACGCGGGGCCGCTGCCATCCTGATCGTAGGGGCCGGCTTCCCCAGGCGTGCATCCGGACCCAACGGCAACATGTTCACCGAACTCTTCAAACCCGTCCATTCCCCCAACAGCTATATCATCTCGGAGGACGTGGCGAGGTCGATCGTCGGCTCCGACTGGGACGACATAAAACAGAAGGGCCGCGATGGCGCGGTTCAGCCCCGAACCATCCCCGCCGAGACCGAACTCCAATTCCGCAAGGAGACCCGCTTCCTGCAGAGCACTAACGTGCTGGGCATCCTGGAGGGCACCGACAAGAAGGACGAATGGCTTGTGCTGACGGCGCATTTCGACCACCTCGGCAAGCGCGGCGACGTCATCTACTACGGCGCCGACGACGACGGCTCGGGCACCGTCGGCGTCCTCGAGATCGCCGAGGCC
>RGVM01000200.1 GCA_010027295.1 Chitinophagia bacterium | reverse complement strand
GGCTCCAGACTTGCCGTTCCACCGCACTTATCATACTTTTTCGACATGAATAGCAAAGCTGGCTCCAAGGATGGCACTTTGAACTCTTTGATGAGTCAGGACCTGGTGATGACAGGCTTGATCCGAAGCCGCAACGCCATCGTGGTGGAAGGCTTCCTGATGGGGGACATCCGTTGCGAGGAGGACGTCATCGTGACGCCGACCGGCACAGTGGTAGGCTGCATCATGAGCCGCTGCGCCACCATCGAGGGCCGTGTACAGGGCAGTATCTACGTCTACGAGCGGCTGCGCTTCCAGGGCAACGCCCACATGAACGGCGATGTCCACACCTCGAAACTCGAAGTGGCCTCCATGGATGCCTTCCATGGTGAATGCCACATGTCATCTCCTTCCGAGATAGAAGGCCTGATCCGGAAGATGGACGAGTCACTGCCACCGATGTCCATGCCCCGGACAGGAACCTGATCCCCGCACATCAGGCCGAATTCCTCCCCGCGTTGATGATTCCGAACGAACAACGCATGGCCAGTTTCTCATAGACCCGCTTCAACGGCGTGTCCTGATGGCGCTCCTCCATCTCCCTGACCTTGGTGATCGCATACTGCTGGATGGTCGTGAGGGGCATCACGATCCGCTCCCGCATCTGTATGGAAAGCCGCTCCACGGGGAATTCCTCCATCAGCCCCGCCCTTCCGGAAAGCTGGCATACATAGCGCTGCGTAAGCAGGTACTCGCCGTGGATCCGCTCCCAGAGCGGACCGTGGGTGGGATGCGCGCGGAGGAACTCAGTCAGGGGGAAGAAACATTTCATCATCGCCATCTCGCAGTTGTCGACCAGGGTTCTGAAGAAGGGTGAGCCCTTGTAGAAAGCGCGCAACTCCTCGAAGCGACCGGCTTCGTCGAGCCTTCGCAGCGCGGTGCCCACGCCGTAGTAGCCCGTGACGTTCTGCTTCAGCTGGCTCCAGGCACCGACGAAGGGGATGGCCCGAAGGTCTTTCAAGCCCATGCGCGCCGAATGGCCCCGCTTCGCGGGACGGCTTCCGATATTGGTTTCGGAATAGAACCTGAGCGGGCTGGCATGCACGAGGTAATCCATGAAGCCCGGATCCTCCCGCAGCGAGAGGTATTCGGCATGCGCCACGTCGGCCAGTTCCCCGAAGAGCGCCAACTCCCTCTCGGACATCGTGGAGGCGTTCTCCGCAAGGAGGTCGTTGCCCAGACCCGCGTGCACCAACTGCTCTATGTTGTACTGGGCGGCATCTACTGTCCCGAAGTTCGAGCTGATGGTCTGTCCCTGGATCGTGAGTTGTATCTCGCGGTTGGCGACTTCCCTGCCCATGGAGGCATAGAAGCGGTGCGTCTTGCCGCCTCCCCGGGCGGGGGGACCGCCCCTGCCATCGAAGAAGACCACCTCCACCCCGTATTCCCGGGAGATGCGCGTGAGGGATTCCTTGGCCCGGTAGATGCTGAAATTGGCCATCAGGTATCCCCCGTCCTTGGTGCCGTCACTGAAGCCGAGCATGATGGTCTGACTATTGCCGCGGCGCTTCAGGTGTGCTGCGTAGACGGGGTCCGCATAGAGCGTGCGCATGACGGCCTCCGCTTTTGACAGGTCGCCGATCGTCTCAAAGAGCGGGACGATGTCCATGCTCACATGCTCCCGCCGCCAGCCCGACAGCACAAACAACGCCAGCACCTCCATCACATCGCTGGCCGTTCCGCACTGACTGATGATGTACCGCTCGCAGCCGAGCCGGCCGTTGGTCTCCTGGATACTGCGGACGGCCGACATGGATTCGAAAGTCTCCCGCACAATACCCTCACCCTGCCAGCCTGCCGGCAAGGGCTCCCGCACCTGTGCCAGCGCAGCCATACGCTCCGATTCGGTCATGGCTGCATATCCCGACATCCCGGGCGGCAGCACGGAAGCCAGGGCCGAGAGGACGGACCTGTGCACGGAGGCCTCCTGCCGGATGTCGAGCGATGCGAAATGCAGGCCGAACAACTCCACCCGCGTGATGAGGCTGTCCAGCATCCCCACGAAGAGGCCGTTGTGCTGGAGCAGGAGCGTCTGGCGGACGGCGGAGAGGGTGTCCAGTATCTCGCGGGCGCTGAGGCTCGTCCGCATCCCGGGGATGAAGATGTTATCGTAGAGTTTCTTTTCCAGCCCCTGCAGGGGTTCTTCGACGCCCTCGAACGTGAGCCGGCGCCGCAGCCGGCGCAGGTCCTGGTAGTAACACTTTATCGCGCTGCCCCGCAGGGCGTCGGCCACGCGCAGCGTGGTCTCCGCCGTGACGAAGGGGTTGCCGTCACGATCGCCGCCCGGCCAGAAGCCCATAGAGACGATGGGGCGGTCCGCGGGCATCGCATCGCCGAAGGCGGACTTCATCGCATCGGCGATGCGTCCGCAGGCCGGGTAGAAGACGTTTTCCAGATACCAGATGAGGCTCACGGCCTCGTCGTAGGGCGTGGGCTTCCGCTTCTTGAAGAAGGCGGTCTTGCCCAGCTGCTGCAGGTATGTCTCGATGCGGGGCAGGTCGTTGGAGCCGACCGCCTTCGCCAGGTCGTGGATGATGCCGAGCACGCTTCCGGGATAAAACTGCGTGGGATGCGCCGTGAGCACCAGCCGCACGCTGAAATCACGCAGCCGGCCGGCCAGTGCCGATGCCCTTCCCAACCTTGACACCTCGGCCTCGAGGTGCTTCAGCGTGCCCGCCCCCGTCATGTCGTTCACGTCACGGAAGGCCGCATCCTCCAGCGCGTCGAAGAGCACCACCTGCCGCTCCACGTACTGCACGAAACGGAACATCACGTCGATGCGCTCCTGCTCGGAAGTGAAGCTGGTATGACGGTCGAAAAACCCGTCGACGATGGCGACAGGACCCAGCCTCCGTCGATACCCTTCCTCGCAATCCGAGAGCAGCAACGGCAGCAGGATGCCCGTCTTCTCGATACGATGGAAGGGAAGCGACGTGAAGAGGCTGTTGTAGAGCTGGAACTTGACGCCGACCTGGGTCTTGAACTGCTGCAGCACCGCTGCACGGAATGGGCTCATCTCCTGGATTTGTCGGGCTTGCGAAGGGAAGCACGCACCGCACAAATTTAATCAAATGCGGACATGGCCGATGGAATTGTCATCCTGCGGACTTACCTTGCGTATACGACGATTGCGGCTGCGCAGCTGAGCCCGAACGCATCAGGAGGGTTACCCTTCCCTTCGCGCAAGCCGAGCCTTATGGGAGCCCTTACCCATCCCAACTTCCCGCAACCGCATGAAACAGGTACTGAAATTCGGGGGCAGCTCCGTGGCTGACGCCTCCAACATCCGCAGAGTGCTGCAGATCGTCCTCGACAGGACGGACAGGGGTCCCGCCATCGTGGTCGTCTCGGCCATGGGCGGTGTGACGGATACCTTGCTGACATGTGGCGACGAAGCGGCGATCGGTTCAGAATCGTTCCGTGACACCCTCGCATCGCTGGAAAAACGGCACCTCGAAGCCGTGATGTCGCTCCTGCCGATTGACAGGCAGAGCGCCACTCTTAGCCTCGTCAAGAAACTCTGCAACGACCTTGAAGACATCTGCAACGGCGTCTTCCTGCTCGGCGAGCTTTCTCCCCGCACGCGCGACCGAATCGTAGCCTTCGGCGAGCTCCTATCCTCCCGTATCATCGCGGCCACCTTTGCTGAGGCCGCCCCCGGTTCGACCTGGATGGACTCGCGCGAACTCATCCGCACCGACTCCGCCTTTGGCAACGCCACGGTCGACTTCGGGAAGACGGATGCAGCCGTGCGCACCAGATTCGCCGGACATGAGGCGCCCGTCACCGTGATGCCCGGCTTCATCGCCGGCGATGCCGACGGCTCCACGACCACCCTCGGCAGGGGCGGATCCGACTACACCGCATCCATCCTGGCCTCGGCCCTGGATACACCCGTCCTCGAGATATGGACCGACGTGTCGGGCATGATGACGGCCGACCCGAGATGGGTCAGCAACGTCCGCATCATACCGGCCATCTCCTACCAGGAGGCCATGGAACTCTCCCATTTCGGCGCCAAGGTCATCTACCCGCCCACCATCCAGCCTGTGATGTCGCGCAACATCCCCGTCTGGATCAAGAATACCTTCGCACCCCACGAACCGGGCACTGTCATCGAGAACCGGGACACCCCGCAATCCGACATCGTGCGCGGCATCTCCGGCATCGGCCGGATCGCCCTTCTCAGCCTGGAAGGCAGCGGCATGGTCGGTGTGCCGGGCTTCTCCAAGCGCCTCTTCGAAGCCCTGGCGTCCGGCGGCATCAACGTGATCCTCATCACGCAGGGCTCCTCCGAACACAGCATCTGCGTGGGTGTCGAAGAGGCCTCGAGCGCAAAGGCCGGACAGCTCGTCGACAGCGCCTTCTCCGTCGAGATCGCCCTCAGGAGGGTCGAACCCCTCCGCATCGAGAGGGGACTCTCCATCGTCGCCCTCGTCGGAGAGCGCATGAAGAGCCATCCCGGGATCAGCGGCCGCATGTTCGGCTCCCTCGGCCGCAACGGCGTCAACGTCCGTGCCATCGCACAGGGCTCCTCGGAACGCAATATCTCCGCCGTCATTTCCTCGGCCGACGTGCGCAAGGCACTCAACGTACTGCATGAGGAGTTCTTCGAGACAGCCCACAAACAGGTCAACCTCTTCGTCATAGGGACAGGCAACGTGGGCGGACGCCTCATCGCCCAGCTCCGCAGCCAGCAGGAATACCTCGCCCGGCACATGCGCCTCCAGGTTCGCATCGTCGGCCTCTCCAACAGCCGCCGGATGCTGCTGGCTGAAGAGGGCATCGGACTCGACGACTGGAAAGAAGCCCTCGAAAATGGAGCGCCCGCCGACCCGGACGCGTTCACCGACTTTATCCTGGAGAAGAATCTGCGCAATACCGTGCTTGTGGATATTACCGCAAGCCCCCGCATACCCGCACTCTATGAACGCCTGCTACGACGCTCCATGTCGATCGTGGCCTGCAACAAGATCGCCGCCTCCTCGGCCTATGCCGAATACCGAAGGCTCAAGGACCTCGCCCGGGAATACAACTGCCGCTTCCTGTTCGAGACCAACGTCGGGGCCGGACTCCCCGTCATCGGGACCCTCGGCGACCTCCTCGGCAGCGGCGACGAAGTGCTGCGCATCGAAGCCGTCCTCAGCGGGACCCTCAACTTCGTCTTCAACCACTACGACGGCTCCAGGCCCTTCGCCGACGTCGTCCGGCAGGCACAGGAGGAAGGTTACACCGAGCCCGACCCCAGACTCGACCTCAGCGGCACCGACGTCATGCGCAAGATCCTCATCCTCGCCCGCGAGTCGGGCGAGACGATGGAACTGGAGGACATCGCCTGCGACGGCTTCCTGCCCGCCTCCTGCATGGAGGGCGGCGTAGACGACTTCTACCGGGAGATGCATGCCTGCGAACCGCATTTCCTGGCCATCCTGAGAGAGGCGCAGGCCAAGGAATGCAAACTCAAGTTCGTCGCCTCCTTCGAGAACGGACGGGCACGCGTCGGACTGCGACATATCCAGGCCGGACACGACTTCTACCACCTCTACGGCAAGGACAACATCGTCCTCTTCCACACCCGGCGCTATCCCGACCAGCCGCTCGTCATCAAGGGCGCCGGCGCCGGGGCAGATG
>RGVM01000199.1 GCA_010027295.1 Chitinophagia bacterium | reverse complement strand
GTCAACCTCAAAGACGATATCCTCCCCGTCAGCGTACAGATCGAAGGCTTCAACCCCTTCATCCCCGGCGACATCCCCGCCAGCAGCCTGCCCATGGCCATCCTCACCTATCGTGTCACCAACCCCCTCGACAAGCCCGTCGACGTCTCCGTCTGCGGCACCCTCCGCAACTTCATCGGCATCGACGGCAGCCGCCAGTCACGCAACTGGAAGGGCGACTTCGTCTACCACGGCGCCCACCACAACCGCAACGCCTTCCGCTACGGTAACGGCTTCCAGGGCATCTACATGACCAGCGACAGCGTGAAGACCGACGACCCCGCCTGGGGTACCCTCGCCCTCGTCACCACCGAAAACGACACGGTCACCTACCGCCGAAGCTCCCGGAACAACGACTGGGAGAACGCCATCCTCGACTTCTGGGACGACTTCAGCGCCGATGGACGCCTCACCGACAAAGACCGGCTCGTCGACAACAACCCCATGGCCTCCCTCGCCGTCAAGAAGTCCATCCCCGCCAAAGGAAGCGCCACCTTCCGCTTCATCCTCAGCTGGCATTTCCCCAACCGCACCGACTGGAACAACGCCTGGAGCTTCGGCTACCGCGGCGCCATCATCGGCAACCACTACACCACCCTCTACCGCGACGCCTGGGACGTCCTCGAAAAGGAAACCCCCTCCCTGCCGGCACGCGAACGCCAGACCATCCGCTTCGTCAACACCCTCGCCCGGAGCACCTATCCCGCCGTCGTCAAGGAAGCCGCCCTCTTCAACGCCTCCACCCTCCGCTCGCAAACCGTCTTCCGCCTGCCCTCCGGCCACCTCATGGGATGGGAAGGCGTCATGGACGAGGCCGGCTCCTGCTACGGCAACTGCACCCACGTCTGGAATTACGAGACGGCCACGTCCTTCCTCTTCGGCGACCTCGCCCGGTCCATGCGCGAAGTGGAACTGCTCTACGGCAGCAAGCCCGACGGCAAGATGATGAACCGAGTCCTCCTACCCCTCGAGAAGAACCAGGGCATCGACCACGTCGCCGCGGCCGACGGACAGATGGGCTCCATCATGCGCTTCTACCGCGAATGGAAGCTCTCCGGCGACGACGCCTGGCTCGCCCGACACTGGCCCCGCGTCAAAGCCGCCATGGCCTACGCCTGGATACCCGGCGGATGGGACGCCGATGCCGACGGCGTCCAGGAAGGCCGCCAGCACAATACCATGGACGTCGACTACTTCGGACCCAACCCGCAAATGCAGTTCTGGTACTTCGGGGCCCTCAAGGCCTGCTCGGAAATGGCCACCATCATAAACGACACGGCATTCGCCAGACGCTGTCTCGAAATCTTCCGCTCCGGCAGCCGCTGGGTCGACCAAAACCTCTTCAATGGCGAGTACTATGAACACCGCATCACCGACACCAAGACCAGACGGTTCCTCGACATGGATGACTCGAAGACAGCCATCCCCGATTTCCAACTCGGCAAAGGCTGCCTGGTCGACCAACTCGCCGGCCAGTACATGGCACACGTCTGCGGACTCGGCTACCTCGCCGACAGCCAGCATGTGCGAAAGACCCTCCGGACCATCATGGCCAACAACTTCATCGACCGGTTCGATAACGTCTTCAACAACATGCGATCCTACGTCATGGACCGCGAATCGGGCCTCATCATGGCCAGCTGGCCCAAGGGTCGCCTCAAAGTCCCATTCCCCTATTTCGCCGAATCCATGTCGGGCTTCGAATATACCGCCGCCATCGGCATGATCTACGAAGGTCAGACTGACAACGGACTCCGTTGCATCCGCAGCATCCGCGATCGCTTCGACGGCGAGAAACGAAACCCCTTCGACGAACCTGAATGCGGCCGCCACTACGCCCGCGCCATGGCCAGCTGGTCGGCCATACCCGCCCTCAGCGGGTTCCAATACTCGGGCATCGACAAATCCATCCAATTCACATCCAAACCCGGTACCTACTTCTGGTCCAACGGCTACGCCTGGGGATCTGCCAAAGTCAACGCGCAGAACGGCAGATCGAGCCTCACCTTGCGGGTCGAAAACGGGGAACTGACGCTCGCTTCCGCCAGCCTGTCCGGTCGAAAACCGGTCAGGCTCCCGGTGACGACACGACTCATTTCGGGAAAGGAAATACAGGTCGGCTTTTCGCAATAAATTGATTTACAAATATCTGTATGAGTTTTTTCAGGGAAATCGGGGCTTCCCGGTTTGTCGGCTACAGGCATTTTTTTTTATTTTCTGCATTGATTGGTTCTTTGCATATCTTGAATGAATACAACCAACACAAAACTCCCCCTCATGAACCAATCCATCTTCAAAGGGCTGGGCATCATGCTGCTCTCCCTGTCAAGCCTTCCCTCATTCGCCCAGCGATGGCAACAGGTCGGCGACAAGGGCGACTGGAAGAACACGATCGACGTGATCGCCATGAACGGATTCCTATACAGCATCGAGCGTGATGGAACCCTCTACAAGACCGACAAGGATGGTGACTACAATCAGGTCGGCGAGAAGGGGCTTTTCGACAACGTGCACTTCCTGGTCGGCGTGAACAACGAGATATGGACCATCGAGGACGGCACACTCTACCGGCATAACTCCACGTCAGGCAGCTGGCAGTCGGTCGGCATGGCCGGTGAGTACAAGAACACCATAGCCGTAGCATCCCTCAATGGAAAACTCTATTCGGTGGAGGACGACGGCACCCTCTACGAGACCGAACTGGATGGCAGCTGGCGTCAGATAGGGGCCAAGGGCGAGTTCGAAAACCTGGAAATGCTCGAGGCCATGGGCGGCTACCTCTGGACGGTCGAGGCCGGCACCCTCTACCAGACCAGCGTCAAGGCGATGGCATGGCAGCAGGTCGGAGTAAAAGGGGAATGGAAGAACACCATCGCCATGTCGGCCAGCAACGGTTTCATCTGGAGCGTGGAGAAGGATGGCACCCTGTACAAGACGGATACCAACGGCAACTACGAACAAGTGGGAGAGAAGGGACTGATGCAGGATGTTTCGCTGATGGTGGCCATGGACGGCTACTTCTATGCGGTGGAAAACGGTACACTCTACCGGACAAAGGGATAAGCCGGTACGGACCCTGATATTTGATGGAATGCCATGCATGCGGCTGCATGGCATTTCTTTTTCCGGTACCTCGGAAGGCTCAACGCGAATACACCCGCACCGGCCGCTGAAAGGCCGCCTCCATCTGATATGGCATCTGAAACACCCGTCCCCGCCGGTCGGTGAAATACAGACGTGAGGCGGACAGCGCATCCGCATCACCATCCGCCCAGAATGAAAGGAAGGACGGATGGACATGCAAGGGCCGCCGCGCATACCCATGGTTGAACGCGCTTCCCTGTGTCAGCATGCGCGTACGATGCCAGCGCAGACCCTCGTCACGACTCTCCCAAACAGCCATCTCACCCCCGGTGCCATATCGCTGTGGCCCCGGCTCGGTCGGCCCTATGATCCGCCACCGGCGACCATCGACGTATAGCGAGCCCAT
Source organism: Chitinophagia bacterium (assembly GCA_010027295.1). GTDB lineage: Bacteria > Bacteroidota > Bacteroidia > Chitinophagales > Chitinophagaceae > Pollutibacter. The sequence continues at coordinate 2,171 of RGVM01000199.1, read as the reverse complement.
ATCGTAATTGTGCGTGGAACGACATACGAAATGCTCCCGCCAGCTTCCATCCTTGTATTGCAACACATACCATTCCCGCGGATCTCCTTTCGGACCGGGCTGATGGTGACGACTGACAACGGCCAATATCAGGGGATGGCCCTTCCGATCCAGCGTCAAGTCGTTCAAATACACCAGCTTCCCCTCACGGGCATAGTCTCTCACCAGGGCCGGGGATGCGGTATCGCGAAACGGCAGGACCAGCGGTTCACCTCCAATGGTCGTCCAATGGACACCGGTGTCCCGACTCTGCATCAGATAGAGGTTGGTCCTCTTGTCCACATCGCCTCCCGGATGATAATTGAACACCGTGAGGATGCGCGACCCATCGAAACAGGACAACTGATAATGACCTCCCATGCCGGCGAGTTTTCGCTCCGGTCCGGGCAAGCCCCGGGCATCGAACCGTCGGGCATAGAGCTCACGGCCATCCGTGTACCTCGTGTACAAGAGCAGGAAACCCTCCGATTCCAGATACCAGGGCTGTGGATAGGTGAACTCGCCCGAGTACACCTCGCGAAAAGTGCCGATGTCGTGCGGGCGCTCGCTGCGGAAGACCTTACCGGGACGTACCCTGCCACGACCGCTGACGAAGACCCATAGATGCCCTTCCCGGTCTATCGAGAGGGAGGAGTTGTCGTGTGGATCGTCGACACCCTGTTTGTCCATCACCACGACGGGTCGGGGCAGCATGCCCGTCCGATGGTCGAAATAGGAGACCATCACCAGCAGATGCCGGGCCGTGGAGTCTATCGTACCACCATACACGAAATATGTTCTTTTCGTGCCCTTGTGGTAGATGGCGACTGGCAGGTGGTTGGCGGTGTAGGTCCCCAGGCCGCCGGAATACTTGTCGCCGTACTCTGATCGCTGTCCCAGCGTGAACCATATCCCGCGATAGCCGTCCATCGCACGACCCTCGAAGGACTGGGATGAGAGAGGATGGGAAAGTATCTGAAAGGCAAGAACCGCGACAATGAAACGGAAAAGAACCGCCCCGCATGGAACACATCTCCTGCGGGGCGGCTTGCTTGTACGTCTCAACAGCGTCAGGTCTTTACGCATGGGGCTGTAGCGCATCTATCTCGGGCAGGTTGCCGAAGAGTTCCTCGTCGGTGAAGGAATGGTCGCGCAGCTTACCGTCGAAGTAGTCGGCATAAGCCTGCATGTCGAGGAAGCCGTGACCGCACATATTGAACAGGATGGTCCGCTCCTTCCCTTCCTCCCGGGCCTGATGGGCCTCGCGGATCACCTGTGCGATGGCATGGGTGGCTTCTGGCGCGGGTATGATGCCTTCTGCCTTGGCGAAGGTGACGCCCGCCTCGAAGCACTCGAGTTGCTGCATGGCCCTGGCCTCGATGATGCCGTCTTTGAGGAGCTGGCTGCAGAGCACGCTGGCGCCATGGTACCTCAGTCCGCCGGCATGGATGGCCGCCGGCTTGAAATTGTGGCCGAGTGTGTACATCGGAAGCAGCGGGGTATAGCCCGCCGTGTCACCGAAGTCGTACATGAAACGACCCTTCGTCAGTTTCGGACAGGACGCCGGCTCGACGGCCACGGCACGCACATTCCGCCCTTCCGCCAGCTTGTGTCGGAGGAAGGGGAAGGCGATACCCGCGAAGTTGGATCCACCACCCAGCGGTGCGATCACCACGTCGGGGAAATGGCCCGCCATCTCGAGCTGCTTCTCGGCCTCCTGGCCGATGATGGTCTGATGCATCAGCACGTGGTTCAACACCGAGCCGAGCGCATACTTCGTGTGGGGGTCCTGCGCCGCCATCTCGATGGCTTCGGAGATGGCAATGCCCAGGCTGCCGGTGGATGCAGGATCCTTCTCCAGGATGTTTCTTCCGGCCTGCGTACGGTTGCTCGGAGAGGCATAAACATTGGCCCCGAAAGTGTTCATCATGATCTTCCGATACGGCTTCTGCTCGAAGCTGATCTTCACCATATAGACGTCGCACTCGATGCCGAACTGCTGGCAGGCGAAGGCCAAGGCCGTGCCCCACTGGCCGGCGCCCGTCTCGGTCGTGATCTTCCTGACACCCTCCTGCTTGTTGTAATAGGCCTGGGGAACGGCCGTATTGGGCTTGTGCGAACCGCTGGGACTCACACCCTCGTACTTGTAATAG
>RGVM01000198.1 GCA_010027295.1 Chitinophagia bacterium | reverse complement strand
GCCGGGGCAGTGCATCGGCCTGGGAAGGGGCTGACTGGCATGCGATGCCCAGGATCGGCGACAAGGCATCGGACTACGAGTCCAGGTTCCGCATCCTGTACTCCGAGACGGGCGTCTATCTCCTCTTCCACGGCACCGACGGGAAAGTCACTAGCCGGTACCGGCGCGACTTCGATGACCTCTACAACGCCGACGTCTTCGAGGCCTTCTTCCATACCCTTCCTTCCGACCCCGTCTATTTCGAATACGAGGTGAGCCCGAGGAACCGGGAACTCGTACTCATCATCCCCAACCTGGGCGGGAAGTTCTTCGGATGGACACCCTGGAAATACGATGCGAAGCGGAGGACGGTCCACAAGGTGTCCATCATGAAGGAGAAGGGCGGGATGACCGGCTGGATGGCGGAGGTCTTCATACCGTTTGCCCTGCTGTCGCCGCTCCGCAACAGCCCGCCGAAGGCGGGCACCGTCTGGAACGCCAACTTCTGCCGACTCGACTACGACTCGGGCCGGATGGAGAAATGGGCCTGGTCGCCGGTCCGCAGCGGCTTCCACGAGTTCGAGCGCTATCGCTCGATCCGCTTCGAATGAGCCATCACCAGGTCCGCTTGCTGAGATAGCGATCCAGCTGTTCGGCCGTTATCTGCGGCTCTTCGGGATGTTTGCGGATCCAGTCGAGGAAGGCCGTCCGGATCTCCGGCGTCCATTCGTTGTCGATCTGTCCGGCGTTGTAGCGACCGCTGTTCAGCATGTCCTTCGAGAACCTGTCGCGCACGGCGATGAACTCGGCCATGCCCACGACGTATTCGGCCATGTGGGCGGGGATGAAGAGCACGCCCTCGCGTTCGGAGATGACGAGGTCGCCCGGCATGACGATGGCCCTACCGATGCGGATGGGCGTGTTGAGTCCCATGAGGAACAGGTCCTCGATGAAGGATGGGTGGAAGTCGCGCACGAAGGCGTTGAAGCCGGGGATCTTCGCAAGGCCGGAGAGGTCGCGGGCGCTGCCGTCGAAGATGACGCCGGTACCCGTCTTGCGGAAGATGGACGTGCCCAGGTTGTCACCGATGAGTGTGCCCTGTGCGATCTTGCCGAAAGCCTCGGCCACGTAGACGTCGCCCTTCTGCAGCACTTCGATGGGCCAGGCGTTGGTATTGCCTTTGCGGCCCTGCGCCTGTCCGCGCTCCTTCACCAGTCTCTCGACATCCGGCCGGGAGGGCATGTAGCGGGCCGTGACGGCGCGGCCGACGACGGGTACGTCGTCGTGCACCATCTTCCAGCCGCCCTCGTACTGGTTCCGGTAGCCCTCGTTGTTGAGGATCTGCCAGGCCTCCTCGATGCCGATGCGTCGGGCGCGTTCGACGAGTTCGTCGGACACACGGGGGCGTCCGTCGGGGAAGCGCTCCCCTTTCCAGGCGGAGGTGAGGAACAGCAGTTCCTCTTTGGGAATGGTCTGCGCGCCAGCCCCGGAAGCCAGGGCCAGCAGCGCGAAGACCGTTATGATTCGTCTCATGTCGGGATGGCGGTTGCGCGTCTTAGGCCTTCGATTCCTGCAGCACTTCCCTGACGCGGCGGGCGACGATCCGGTCCTCTCCTTCCATGAGTTGCCAGGCGGTGATGCTGAGGTTGTCCTTGCCGCCCATGACCTCGATGGAGGGGTCTCCCTTGCGGAGCGCCTCGCGCATCTGGTTGCCGTCGGCCTTCATGGCGCCGGCCTCCCAGCTGATGTTGAGGGTGGGTGTGCAGTTGCCCAGCTTGGGGTGGTTGACCTGGGTGGTGACACCCTTCACGGTTTCCGCCGCCGCCTTGATGCGGTCTATGCGCTCCTGGAACACCTGATACTCCTTGTCGTGGTCGATGCTGACGAACTCCTCCAGGGCGGCCCACATGCCGAGGATCTCCTCCTTGTTGACCTTCATGCCCCGGCCTATGTTCTCGCCGCGGGGCGGCATGGATAGGCGGGCGGCCTCGATGATGTGCTTCTTGCCCAGGAGCAGGCCTGCGCTCTGCGGGCCGCGGAGGGCCTTGCCGCCGGAGACGGCCACCCAGTGGAAGCCCATGTCGTTGAAGCGCCAGAGATTGGAGACGGGCGGCACATCGGCGGCGATGTCGATAGTCGTCGGGATGCCATACTTGTTGGCCACTGCCACCCATTCCTCATGCTGGATCTTGCCGCGGTCGGCGTTGATATGGAGGAAGTGCATGGCGGCCGTGTTGGGACCGATGGCCCGCTCCAGTTCCTCTCGCGTCTCGATCATGATGATTTTGACACCCGTATTGGTAAGGGCCTGGTTGTAGCCGATGGCATGTCCCTTCTGACAGATGACCTCGGTCTTCATGCCCGTGCCCTCGAGCCTCGGCAGCTGCCGAACCTTGTTGGGGTCCTTGCCCGTGAGGATGCCCGCCATGCCCAGCGTGAGCGCCGAGAAGGCGCCGCTGGTGACGACGGCCGCCTCGGCATGGGTGATGGCGGCAATGCGTTCGCCGACCTTGTCCTGCAGCTCGTCGAGCATGCAGAACTTGCGGGAGGCGTAGCGGATGGCCTCCATCGTCTCCGGCCGCATCAGCGAGGCCGTCATGGAGGTGTAGGTGCCTGCGGCGTTGATGAAGGTCCGCACGCCGAGTTCGGCGAAGAAATCACGTCCCTTGAAAGCTGCCGCCGTGGCTGTGGTCGCACCGGCGGTTCCGGGCAGTACTGCGCCGCCCGCCAGCGGGGCGAGGCCGAGCATCCTGAGCATCTTCCTGCGTCTCATGCTGGTTCGTTTTTATTTGTTGGGGATGTAGGCGATGCAGTCCATCTCGACGAGCGAGTTGCCGGGCACGCCGCCGTAGGTGGCGACCGTCGTCCGCACGGGCGGCTTCTCGCCGAAGCGGCCGCGGAAGACCTCGTTCATCTGCTTGTAGTCGGCCAGGTCGGCCAGGTAGACATTGACCTTCAGCACGTGCTGCATGGAGGAGCCGGCCTTGACGAGCTCCTTCTCGAGCTCCTTCAGCACATGGTCGGTATGGGCCTTGATGTCTCCCTCGAAATGCGCGCCCTTTCCGGCGATGAAGACGAGTCCACCGAAGGTGGTGGACCCGGAGAAGAGGGGGATCTCCTGGTCGGTCTCGATGCTTCGGCACACTTTCTCATCCGAAGCGGCCTTCGTGGCTGCGGAGGCCGCCGCTGTGACGCCGGTGACGCCGAGCAGCGTCGAGATCATGCGTCGGAAGGCGGACCTCCTGGGTTCTGTGTTCATGATTGGTTGGGTTGTGGGTCATCGGTTGCGCCCTTGTGGCGTATCCTTCGGAGTACAATGTAGGAAAACGGAACGATACGCGGATGAATCAGAATGGATATATTTAGCATCCAAACAACCCACATGAAAAGAACGATCCTCTCACTCTGCGCGGCCTTCGCCTGCCTGATGGCCGCTGCGCAACCCTACGACATCCTCATCCGCAACGGAAGGCTAATCGACCCGCGCAACGGCATCGATGCCAAAATGGACATCGCCGTGCGCGATGGGAAGGTGGCCAAAGTCGCCGCCTCCATCGAAGGAGCAGCCAAGCAGACGGTCGACGCCTCCGGCATGATCGTCACGCCAGGCCTCATCGACATCCATGGCCACGTCTTCCACGGCACCCAGGAGGACCACTACCTGAGCGACGGTCTCAGCGCCCTTCCTCCCGACGGTTTCACGCTGCGCGTCGGCGTCACCACCATCGTCGACTGCGGAGGCGCCGGATGGCGCAACTTCTCGACCTTCAAGAAGAATGTGATCGACAAGTCCACCACCCGCGTCCTCTCCTTCCTCAACATCGTCGGCCACGGCATGCGCGGCGGCAACTGGGAGCAGGACGTGGCCGACATGGACCCGAAACTCTCCGCCAACACGGCCCGCGGCAACAAGGCACACATCGTAGGCTTCAAGCTGGCCCACTACTCCGGATACGACTGGACGCCCACCGACCGCGTCGTCGAGGCCGGCCGCCAGGCGGACATGCCCGTCATCATCGATTTCGGCGGCGCCAAACCCGCCCTCTCCCTGGAGGAACTCTTCCTCCGTAAACTCCGGCCCGGCGACATCTACACACACGCCTACGCCAAGCTCGACGGCTCCCGCGAGACCATCGTCGACGAATCCACCAACACGGTGAAACCCTTCGTACGCGCCGCGCGCGAGAGAGGCATCGTCTTCGACGTGGGCTACGGCGGCGCGAGCTTCAACTACACACAGGCCATCCCGGCCATGAAAACGGGCTTCCCGCCCACCACCATCAGCACCGACCTCCACACGGGCAGCATGAACACGTCCATGAAGGACCAGCTGAGCGTGATGTCCAAGTTCCTGCAGATGGGAATGCCGCTTCCAGAAGTCATCCGCGCCTCCACCTGGTCGCCCGCCAAGGCCATCAAACGCGAGGAACTCGGCCACCTCTCGGTCGGCGCAGAGGCCGACATAGCCATCCTGAATATGCGCAAGGGAGACTTCGGCTTCTATGACAAGACGGGCTATCGCGTCAAGGGCACGGAGAAGTTCGAATGCGAGATGACGGTGCGCGCCGGCAAGGTCGTCTACGACCTCAACGGCATCGCCAACCCCGTCTACGCCAACCGCTGACGCAGAAGGCCGTCAACGGAAACGTCCGTAGGACTGCACGCCCACCCCGTTGACGCCGAACCATAGCCTGGCGCCTCCATCCGTCACCGCGACGGATCGGACATCGCCCCTGAGATCAAAACCCGTGGAGGCATGCGGAACGAATGAGAACCGCATGCCTCCCTCGTTTCGGAAGAGGAAGCCCGTGTTGGCATCGTACTTTCCATAACGGATACGGGTACCCGACTGGTTCCCGCAAAGCAGTAGGTCCCGACGACCGTCACCATCGGCATCGAAGGCGGCTGCGGCAAAGACCGGCGCGAACTGAGCCTGCACCGGCAGCTCATGCACCTTCATGACACCGCCCGTGTTTTCAAGCAGCAGCGTAGGCATCTCGGATGCGGTCAGCCGAAGGGCATCCTTACGCTCTTCCGGCGTGAAGATGCCGTCGGCTTCGGTCTTCGCATAGGCGGCATAGGTGTTGAAGCGTTTCCGCAGGAACGGCATCTGCTCCCAGAGGTCGTCGAGCGAATGCGCCGGCCAGGACTTTCCTCCGATATAATAGGCACTCACGGCGTCGAGCTTACCGTTGCCGTCGAAGTCCTTCGAGAGGATCGAGAAAGGCTCTTCCGGACGGGTATGGAACTGCGTGTTGAGGCCGTAGTTGCCGAGCACGAGATCCTCGTCACCGTCTCCGTCGAGGTCCGCTGCCGTGGCTGAAGTCCACCACCCCGGCATGTCGCCGGAGAGAAAGGTCTTCGTGAGATCCGTCCAGCGACCTGACCGGTACGCATACACGGCGGGTGAACGGAACTCCCCTACCGTCAGCAGTTCCTTCTCTCCCTCGCCATCCAGCTGCAGGAAGCGTGCGCCGGTGCACATGGGGGATTCACCAACCACGGGGAGGGATTCCTCCCGCAGGAAGTCCCCTTTCGCGGAGAGGACGATGAGGCGCGAGGGATCGGACAAGGGGAACATGCCCTGTCGCACACGGGCTCCGGCGAATATGCGAACAGACCCGTCCGCCGCCTTATCCACGGCGATACAGCCGATGTTCGTTTTGACAGCCGGAAGCATGGCGGGTGCATGGATGAAGGAACGGCCACCCGTGTTGACCCATGCCTGCAGCAT
>RGVM01000197.1 GCA_010027295.1 Chitinophagia bacterium | reverse complement strand
TCCTCGTCGTCGTGGGTGCGCTTCTTATCACCGTTGTACACGTCGAGTACGGCGAAGCGGTTGCGCGTGGCGTAACCACAATGCATGATCATCGCCTGCTGAAGGGAGAAGCATTCGGCCTCGGGCAGGAGGATGGCTTCAGGGATGACGAGGAGGGTGGGCTCCATGTATTTCAGCAGCGTCGGCAGGCCTGATTCAGTCGCCAGGTCGTTGAAATCTTTGGCATTGACACCCGAAGAGTAGTCGCCGATCGACACTATCCATGCGTCGGCCCCGCCGTTGGCGTAGAACAGCTTCATGGAACTGTGGAGCAGGAAGCGCGTCTCGGGAACGGCCTCGAGGGAACCGTCCGCACCCACTTTGAACTGGGTCTTCGGAGCACCCCCGAACATCTGCTCGAACTCCGCGAAGGAGGTGATGCGTGTCGGGACGTTCCGGAGGGACTTGGTCCCACGGGAGGCCTTCTGGGTGTACCCGATGAAGGCGGGGATTGCGGTAGCCACAGGAACTACTGAAGACGCGAACGCGCTCTTCTCTTCGATGTAGACTCCGGGCGTTGCCAGTACAGTAGCCATTGAAAAGTTTTAGAGGTTTACGAGCATTTCACAGATGAATCCACCAGTTGCAATGTCTTGGATGATGTTTTCGGGCCTCGGCATCGGCAGCGCCTTGCTGTATTCGAAGGGCAGTCCGTTGACGCGCTTTTTTCTAAGGTTACCCCTTGACTCGAAGGACTTGCGGAGGGCCAGCGGCTCAGTCGACTGGATGTCGATGCAGGGCTTACCGTTTCGTAGTTTCGAAGCTTGCGGGATGGTAAACTTATACAAGACTCCGTTAACTACAAAATTTTCAACGAAAAAATTATTGAAATCCTCAGATGTCGGATTCTTGGGGAGCAACACATATCTCAAAACCGCGATGCGTGCCTGGAACCTGACGAAGTACAGCCGGGGCGCGTCGGCTTGTCCCGATGCGGCGTTTCCGGATGCGGGCAGGATGGGGGCCTCCTCCCGGTGGTGGATGCGGATGATGCCTCCGATGCCGTCGGTATCGGCATCCGTCAGCGTGGACTCGTCTACATACGGGCCCGGGTGCAGGGCGCCGTCCACACCGCTCAGGGCGTCGAACACATGGAACTGGCCGGAACGGTACGGTATCGCGGTATAGCGAAGGAACTGAGGGTCCTTGACACGAAAGGAGAACTCGAACACCTCGGGTCGCTGGTAGACGGGGTTGGCCCAGTCACGGCCGGCGTCGGCAATAATCAGGAAGCCGTCGGGCAGGGGGCGGTAGACCAGCCCGAGTCCCCTGAGTTTCACAGACGTATCGGGGGTGGGTAGGATCTCCAGCGCCCGGCAGGGTCCGTCGTTGAAGTACTCGTGCAGGATGCGGCACTCGACGACGGCCTCGTAGGCGAGGTTGTGGCGGAATGTCGTGGATGGCTCCTGCATCGGTGGTTTCGTTTGTGTATCTCTCGGAGAGCGGGCGGCTAGGTGGCAGGGGTGCCGTCACCGGAATCCGCCTCATCGGCATTGTCCATCCCCCGTTCCCTGGCCTTCTCCTCCAGCCTGCGCCCCAGTGCGCTAAGTGCGGCCGCCCCTCCGGCCCTGAGCACATCGGCAGCCTTGTGGGGGCGCTTGGCGGGACGGACGATGCTCGGCACTTCCTCCCTGACCATGGACTGGCTGAAGGTGAGCATCCTGACCTTGTACACGACGGAGGGAAGGTACTTGGCACCGATCAGGCTCCACATGTTGTTCATCTCCTGGATGTCCTGGTTCATGAACTCGAAGATGAGCCTGTCGATGTTGGCCGAGAGCCCGGGCGTGTTGAACTTGTCGAAGACCGACTTGCCCTGGAAGAACTCGATCACCAGGGAGATGAAGTGAAGGGCCTCCTTGTAGTTCGGGTCGGGGAAATGGGCGGCGAAGACGAGGTATAGGTTCATGTGCATGGGGGGCGGCGAACCCACGTGCGACTGGAAGCCGCCGCTCTTGGCTACCTTCTCCTCCTCCACCCGCATCAGGAATAGGCAGACACGGTTCTCGATGAGCATGCTGACATCGCCCCGCAGGTCGACCAGGCTGTTCATGACCACCATGTCCTCCGCCTGACCGAGTTCGTTCCGCATGAACTCGTTCAGCTGGTCGGTAACGGCGGTAAGGACGGTATGGATCATTGTGTGTCAGTCTTGGGTCGTCAGTCGATGAGGTGGTCGCGGAGGAACCGCACGGTGATCCTGCCCACGTAGAGGCAGACGAACATCACGGCCCAGCCGACCCCGAAGATACGGGCCGTAAGCGGGGCGGGGATGCCGTCCGTCGTGGCGATGGTGCGGTTGAGCAGCCAGAAGAGCAGTGACAGGGGCGCCGACAGCACCAGGGCCGCCAGGAACCATCTGAACTCCTTTGCCAGGGTCTGCCACATACCGATTCAGCTTCTCTTCTGTCTTACCGAGGAATAGAGATTGATGTTCAGCTGCAGCATGATGAACCGACCACGCTGGGGCACGTAGGGCACGTGCCTGTCCACGAAGGGCGTACCGACTGCATCCCATGGCATGTTGAAGCTGCCGGAGGCCTCGCGCGCGCCGGGATGGAAGTACTCCTTGTGGCGGGAGTCGAGGATGTTCCTGTCGAGGATGTTCTGTACGGTGAGGTCGAGCCGGAAGCGGGGAAACCTGCCGAGAGCGAGGCCGAGGTTGCCGTGGAAGACCAGATAGGCCGGTATGCCACGCCGGGTGGCCGAGTCTATGCCTAGATTCATGAACTGGGTGGTGCCGGGTCCGATGGGTCTGGTGGCTACGTAGTTGGCCCTCAGGTTCAGGGAGAGGTGGACGGGACCGAGATCATTAAGGATGAGATTGGCGGACAGGTTGGCCATGTAGCGGGCGATGTCTCCGACCAGGAGCCGGGGGGCTTTGCCGGCACGGGCGGCTATGCTGTCGGTCTGGACAGCCAGGGTGTAGGTACCATTCGCATCCAGCCGGAAATATTTGGATGGCTGCCAGGCCACCGACCCGAAAGCACCAAGGATGCGGAACTGCCCGAGGTTGGCGTTCTTGAACACGGTTCTCGTTCCTATGACGGAGCTGTCGACACCCACCGCATCGGTGATCTTGCAGGCGTATCCGGACAGGTCGTATTCGAAGGGGGATGTGACCTGGGTCGACTTACCGCGCCCACGGATGCCGCCTCCGATGCTGAGGTCGGCGTAATCGATCTTCTCGGGATCGATGTTCTCATTGGCCGTACGGCCGAAGGCGGAAGAGTATCGCGTCGCCTGGGAGACGCCCTGGTAGCCGGAACCGCCGGTGAACTTGACGGAGAATCCGGTGCGATGGTAGATCAACGCCATCCGCGGTGTAGCGATGAACGTGTAGTTGGAGGACCTCAGCACGTTCAGATCGGCCCGGGCGCCGAAAGACATCCGGAACGACTTAGAAAGATTGTAGTTGAGCATCGAATAGAGGCCGGCGTCGAAGAGTGAGTACATGTTGCCACCCTCTTTGGCGGATTCCACTATTCCTTTCTGGCGGGCCAGGGATATGGTGTCCTGCTTTTCCCGGAAGGCAGCGGGCGTCGGGTAGTCGGTAAGGTAGTCCTGATAGACGAGCAGGTCGCCCTGGGTCTGTGTGCTGCGCAGGTCGAGACCGCCCGCGATATCCCATTTCCGGGCCTCGTAGAAGAATCGGGTCTCGTTGCGCACCTGCTGCGCCTGGTAGAACATGTAACGGTTGCGCCATCCGGGACGAGCGCCATGGTAGTTGAAGACCACCTGCCCGCTGCTGCCCGCCTGTACGGTACCGATGTTGTTGTTCCGTATGGAGTAGATACCGAGGAGGGTCGGCAGGTCGATCAGGAGCGAGTCCGGGTTGACGAGGTTGGCGAAATGCATGACGGTGTTCGGATCTCCGAAGGACATGAAGTTGACGCGTGCCGTCTCCCTGCCCAGTCGCTGCATGGTGAAACTGGTGAGGTTGGTGAGGGAGAGCCCGCGTTCGAAGCGCTTTTCGAATTTCATGTACATGGAGGCCTTCATGGGCGCCCAGAGGGAGCCGTTGGCGGAGCCCGCCTCGTTGACGTCCTGATAGAGTCCGTAGCCCTCCTTGATCTTCCAGAAGTTGAAGCCGATCTGCATGTCTTCGAGGCGGATCTTTGTGCCGAAGTACATGTTCTCCGTGGTGTTGGAGAAGCCCAGCGGGGCACCGTTGACCTTCGACGTGTACGACTTGAAGTCGAGGGCCCTCGCACGGGCGACGCCCGAGTCGGTCAGGTTGATGGACAGCACATTCCCGTTCGCATCCCTGCGGATTGTGTAGTAGGGGCTGCGGTTCGGAAGCCGGAAGAGCGTATCGGCGTAATAGGTCAGGAAGCCCTTCCCGAGAACGTTGTTGAGCAGGTTGATGTTGTTGAGATGGCTGTACCCGAAATGCCGGATGTCGGCGGAGTCGTAGTCGTAGAACTCGAGGTGCGAGAGGTCGTGTTCGTCGGACGTGTAGTACCGGCCTGTGATCTGCATGGCGAACTTCGAGTTCTTGGTGTTCTCCTCCCGGCCCCTGAACTGCAGCGTGAGGTCGGCGTCGCGCGTGTTGAAGCCCCCGTACATGATGTTGCCGTGCAGCTGCATGTTCTTGTAGGGGTCGTCCCTGTTCTTGATGGGCATCATTTGGTCGGCGGCGAGGTCCTTCGGGTCGAGGGTGATGATGTTGATGGCGCCGACGAATGCCCTGGGACCGTACATGACGGAGGCGGGACCGTATATGACCTCCACGGCCTTGATGTTGGAGAGAGGGTACTGTCTTGAGAAATACGCCCAGTTGGACCATAGGTCGTTCTCCTCGACGCCGTCGACCATGAGAAGGGTACGCTCGGAGTTCTCCTGCCTGAATCCGAGCTGGTAGACGTTGGCGTGTATCTGTCCGAAGACGCGGCTGATATGGAACCCGGGGAGGTCGCTGAGGAGGTCCACGATGTCGATGTAGCCTCTGTCGATGATCTCCTGCCGCTTGATGAGTCGGATGTTGGCGGAGGCCAGCCGGATGCTCTCCGGCTTCTTGGTGACGGAGCTGACCTTCGAATCCCTGTCGCGGATGCGGATTTCGTCAAGGAGTTTCTCGAAGACGACGTTCCGGAGCATGGTCGTCTGCATGAAGACGGGATCCAGTTCGAGGATTTCCCCGATCCTTGCCATGGCATTCTCGATGCTGTCCTGGGCGATGTCGGTGAGTGCCAGCAGTTCGAGTGCGTCGATGCGCGTCTTGATGCCCTCTCGCACCCTTCGGTCGGACGAGGTGCAGGGAGTGAGCAGGGCTCGGACCTTGCCGAAGCTACCGATCTCGTACAGGGCCCTGGCGGCGTCGTAATTCTTCTGGCAGTCGTCCTTCGCCTCCTCCGACTGGGCAAGCGTACGGGAGAGGATGCCGAAGAAGCATATGGCGAGAAGGATGGACCTGAATGGCATGCGGTGATTTCTTTGTATGTCAGGGTCGCCTGGAGGCTTCGTTTCGCAAGAACTCCCCGAGCCGACGGTGTATCTCCGAGGGCTTCGTAACCCATTCCAGCAGGGTGCCGCTCTCGTCGGCCGAATAGAGGTAGGTTCCCTGGGGTCCGGTCACCATCTCGAAATCCCATATCCACTTCCTGAAGCCTATGAGGCGGATGGCATGGTTGCGGATTTCCCGGTCCTTGGGAAGTGCCAGGTTGTAGATGATGGCGCTCCGGTCGAGG
>RGVM01000196.1 GCA_010027295.1 Chitinophagia bacterium | reverse complement strand
GCGTAGTGGCCTATCTGCGAAGCGATGGGAACAAATACATACCCCCTTCCAAAGGGCCCGCCATCACCAATCAGTGGACAAACATCGAGACGGGCTTCGCTCCAAAGGAACAGCTCTACCAGACCTTCAGTGATCCCGGTGAAAGGGTTGACCTTGCAGAACGACTGCCGGAGGTTACCGCTGCCCTCCGCAAAGAGTGGGAACTGCTCAGGCGGAACTGAACTTCAAAGCTTCCCTAAGCTGGCTATCCCGGCGCGATGATGGTCGTAGGATATTATATTTGCCTTTGGCTTCAGCTTCAGTGACAAGGACTTTCAACTCGAACAAGATAAACAAATACACAGATGAGCGGATCTTCGGAACTCAAGGGTAAGGTGGTCGTCGTCACCGGCGGGACGGGCATCCTCGGGCATGCATTCATCCAGGGCATCGTGAAGGCGGGCGGGGCCGTTGGCATTCTGGGCCGCAACGCGAAGGCCGCGGAAGAGCGCGCCGAGGCCATCAACGCTGCCGGCGGCAGCGCACTGGCCCTCGTCGCCGACGTGTTGGACGAGGCACAGCTCAAGGCGGCCTGCGACAAGGCGCTGGGGCATTTCGGGAAGATCGACGGCCTTGTCAACGCCGCAGGCGGAAACATGCCGCAGGGGGTCGTACAGCCGGAGGATGACATCTTCCGCATGAACCTCGACGGCCTCCGCCAGGTGCTCGACCTAAACCTCTGGGGCACCATCATCCCCACACAAGTCTTCGGTGAGGCGTTGGCACGCAACGAGTCGGCCAGCATCGTGAACATATCCAGCATGAACTCCAAGCGGGCCGTCACCAAGGTGCTTGGCTACAACATGGGTAAGGCTGGCGTCGACTGTTACAACCAGTGGTTCGCCGTCGAGCTCGCCAGACGCTACGGCGACCGCATCCGCATGAACGCACTCACGCCGGGCTTCTTCCTCACGGAGCAGAACCGAAACCTGCTCACCAACGGCGACGGCACTTTCACTGAGCGTGGCGCCGCCGTCATCCGGCAGACACCCTTCAAGCGCTTCGGCGACCCGCAGGAACTCGTGGGCGCCCTCGTCTTCCTGCTGAGTGACGCCTCCCGATTCGTGACGGGATCCCAGTTCGTCGTTGACGGCGGCTTCTCCATCTTCAGTGGTGTATGAGGCCGGTTCGGTATATCCTCTGGCTCGCGTGTTCGGCGGCGGGACTGCTCACTCACGTCAACGCACAACCGAAGACATCGAGGGAGCTCGGCCTCTCGCCGGGTGTCATGCGTCCTGGTCCGCTCAACGCCATCACCGACGTGGCCGGAGTGCGGGTGGGGCAGGTGACGCTTCGGCAGGGCGACTCCGTCCGCACGGGCGTCACGGCCATCCTGCCGCATGGCGGGAATATCTTCCAGTCGAAAGTACCCGCGGGCGTGTTCACCGGCAACGGCTTCGGCAAGCTGGCGGGCGTGACGCAGCTGACCGAGCTCGGCAGCCTCGAGACGCCCATCGTCCTCACCAACACTCTCTCCGTGGCGGCCGGCATCGACGCGGTCGTCGTCCATACGCTGTCGCAGCCGGGCAATGAGAAGGTCCGCTCCGTGAACGCCGTCGTCGGCGAGACCAACGACGGTCGGCTCAACGATATCCGCGGGATGCACGTGCGGCGTGAACATGTGCTACAGGCCATCCTGTCAGCCAAGCCGGGTCCCGTGCCACAGGGTTGTGTCGGCGCCGGTACCGGCACCGTCTGCTTCGGCTACAAGGGCGGCATCGGTACCGCATCCAGGCGGCTGCCGGCCTCGCTGGGTGGCTATACGGTGGGGGTGCTGGTACAGTCGAACTTCGGCGGGGTGCTGCAGATTGACGGTGTGCCGGTCGGAGAGAGGCTCGGGAATTACTATCTGAGGGAGGATCTGTCGCGCAAGGAGGACGGCTCCTGCATGATCGTCGTTGCCACCGACGCGCCGCTTGACAGCCGGAACCTCGGCCGCCTCGCGCGGCGGGCCTTCATGGGGCTCGCCCGTACCGGCGGCATCGCCCATCACGGCAGTGGCGACTACGTCCTCGCCTTCTCCACCGATACGGCCTCCCGCATCCCGCACGAGCCGAAGGGGCCGATCCGGACCGTGCCGCTACTGCACGACGACCATGTCTCCCCCCTCTTCCTTGCAGCCATCGAGGCGGCGGAGGAGGCCATCCTCAACTCGTTGTTCATGGCCGAGACCACCCGGGGAAGGGACGGTGTCCTCGTCGAGGCGATCCCCGTCGACAAAGTGCTCCAGATCCTCCGAGAATCGAAACGCATCCGATGAGCGCCACACCTCTTGCATACGTCGATGGTGCCTTCGTGCCTGCCGCTGACGCATGCCTCCCCATCGAAGACCTCGGCCTCCAGCGGGGCTACGGCATCTTCGACTATCTGCGCGTGTCCGGTTCAGTGCCGCTCTTCCTGGACGACCATCTCGATAGGTTCCTGCGTTCAGCTGATATCATGCGTCTGCCCCTTGCCCACGACAGGCAGGGACTAGAAAGTATCATCCACGAGGTCATCGACTCGGAGGCACTCACGGTATCGGGTATCCGAATATTGCTGACGGGAGGGCCCTCCAGTGACGGCTACACCATTTCCTCACCGCGCCTCGCTGTCATCCGGCAGCCGCTGTCAGCCCCGCCCGGACAACTGCCGGCGACGGGGATCGGGCTGTGCTCCTACGGGTACCAGCGTCAACTTTCGTCGGTGAAGACGACCGATTACCTGATGGCTGTCTGGCTGCAGCCCTGGCTGAAGGAGAGGGGAGGGGATGATATCCTCTACCATGACGGAGGCCTTGTGCGGGAGTGCCCGCGTTCGAACGTCTTCCTGGTGGATGAGGTTGGCTTCCTGGTGACGCCGAAGGATGGCATGCTGCCCGGCATCACGAGGAAACAGGTACTTGCCGTGGCGGAGCGGATCGGTATCCCCAGCGTCCAGCGGGAAGTAAGGCTGGAAGAGCTGCATCGGGCAAGGGAGGTCTTCATCACATCCTCCACACGGCGCATCGTTCCTGTTCGACAGATTGATGACCATATCTTGTCAGCCCCAGGTCCGGTGACCCAAATGCTCTGGGATGCCTTCCTTGCGCATGAGCAGGCGTACCTGCGGGCACATGCCCGGTAAGCGGTCCCGTCATCGTGCAATGGCCGCCACTTGTTCGCGGATGCTTCTACCCCACACTCTGTATCCTTCCTCGTTGTAATGCAACTTGTCGGGCAGGTACAATGATTTTATCGGAGTTCCATCCGGTCCGAGGAAGCTTCCTGCGAAAGCGATGACATGCAGATTGGGGTCTGTTGCGCAATATTCCCTTATGAGCCGGTTGGCCTCCTTGACGCGGTCCCAGGCAGCCCAGCGGCGCTCACTCGGTGAGATCTCCAGCCAGGTGATGGGCAGGGTCGGGTACTTCGCCCTGACCTGACGCACGACGTACTTGAAATGCTCGAGCACCTGGTCGGGGGCCTTGTCGCGCTCGCCCGCGGTGATATCGTTGCCGACGTACATAAACAGGGCCTTGGGTTGGTGCGGATAGACGATGCGTGTCACATAGTAGGCGACGTCGGCCAGGTTGGAGCCACCGAAGCCCCGATGGATGATCCTCGGCTGGCCCAGGTCCTCCCGTATGTTCTTCCACATGCGGATGTAGGAACTGCCCAGGAAGATCAGTGAACCCCTCCGGTATCGTTCCACCGCGTTCAGACTGTCGAAGGCGGCGATCTCCTTCTCCCATCTCCTGACGCCCTGCGAGGGTCCGTGCATGGCGAGCCGGGTGTAGAGCCAGTCGGCGATCGAGGTCAGGCATGTATCCAGTTTCTTCTTGTCGCTGTCCAGCGTATGGCCGGCGCCTACGAACGGCCGCAGGCCAGTCGGCACGCCTTCCGAGAGGCATCTGTCGAAGAGGATGGCGGGACCTTTTCCGATGCCGTGGTAGGAGTAGCTGCTGTCGTAGGGGACGGTCTTGTCGGCCGTCCCACCCGTATTGAACAGCGGGGCGTCGCCGGCTTTTATCCAGCGGTGGTCAGGCAGGGAGCCCCATAGGTTCACGACGGCCTGTACGCGAGAGGAGACGCCCTCGTGGCCCTGCCCCTCCAGTGTCCCCCATCGGCTGCGGTCCACGCCGAGGGGCACTTCATCGTCGTCCATGTAGCCCACGGCGAGGCTTGTCATGGCCCCGGCCGAAGTGCCCATGAGGAAGACCTGCGAAGTGTCGATGCCGAAGCTTCCGGCGTTGCGTTTCAGGAAGCGGATGGCCGTGCGCCCGTCCTGCTGGGCGCGGTACATGGCCTCGTAATAGTCGTTGTCGGTCTTCGTCGGCGCCACCCCCAGCCGGTAGCTGATGGAGGCGGAGACATATCCCCTCTTTGCGAAATCCTCGCAGAAGCGGCGAATGAGCGAGGTTTTCCGGTTGCCGTTCACGAAGCCGCCGCCATGTATCAGGACGACCAGCGGCCGCCGGCGCATCGTGTCGGGGGCGGGTGGCATGAGCACGTCTAGGCGGAGCTCCTCCTGCTCGCCTTTCAGGTTCTGCACGGTACGATAGCTCAGATCTACGGCCGAGTCGAATCGGTCGAAGACCCGTGTGCGGAATCTTTGCTGGCCCTGGGATGTGCCGACGATTGTCAGCATCGCGGCGAGCAACCAGGCGGAGGGGAGAGGTCTCATTTTCATATTCATTTTGTCCTTGACTGTCGGGTTTGTTCATTGTCCGCCGCCCAGCGACTTTTTCAGCGAATACTTTCTTGTATTGAACGGCCGCATGACGTCCGTCATCGCGGAATGGGGGCGGTAGTACTTGTCGACAAGCCCCTTGTTGGAGTCGTTGTTGGACGGGTCGGCCTCGGGGTCGGCCGGGTCGTTGTCCTGATAACGGAACCAGTGCCATCCGATGTTGTGGCTCGACTGCAGGAGCGAGAGGCAGAAGTTCTGATAGTGGATGCCGCGGTCGCGCTGCGTATGCACCAGCCAGCCGGCACCGGTGACGTTGGGGAGTCCCGAGTCCTCGGCCTTCGTGTAGAACTCTGTGATGAAGAAAGGCCTGTCGCTCCAGTCGGCCCAGTCGGAAAACTGCCTGGGTTGGGGCGACCATTGCCCGTAGTAGTTGATGGAAATGACATCCACAAAGGGATGTGCTGCCCGGAAGAGGTGGGCATTGTCCTTGGCGCTGGAATGCAGCCGGCTGCCCAGATAGAGGTGGTTGGGATCGTGCCGTCGAATCGCCTGCGACACCGTCCTGTAGTAGGTTTCGGCGAGTGTGGCGATGAAGGCTTCCTTCCGGTCCCGGGTGATGGAAGCGGCATCCTCGCCCGAGGCCCTCATCCATGCGAAGGCCGCGCGTCGGGTGGCATCGGCGGTGTCGGGGATTCGCAGGATCTCTGCGAATGCCGTGTGCAGGAAGGCGATCTCGTTGTCGGAGAAATGACCGAAGAGGTTGGGATCTTCCTTCAGGTATCCGATGCGCGCTGCCTGCCTGTCGCAGTACGACACAAAGTCGGCATCGAGGATGAAGGACACGACGGGGTTGTCTCGGCGGGCGGGGTCCTTGCGTTTCGCTTCGGAGGCGTATCCGCTGAGCAGGTTGAGCTGGGTGCAATAGGGGAAGGGTTGCGGACTGGAACGGTTCCATACCCGGATGGCGGCGGTGTCGCCCCAGCTGCCGAGCATGTTGAACCCGTCGGCCCGGAAAGCCCTCACGGAGGCGCCAGCCCAGG
>RGVM01000195.1 GCA_010027295.1 Chitinophagia bacterium | reverse complement strand
TCATCAGACCTGCCCGGCATCGTGGATGCCTGGACCGATACCTTCCGGGTCACAGGGTGGATGCCGGATACCCGCAAGGCCAGGCTCGAGGTGCTGGGCATCCTTTTCTCCGGAAGGCTTTGGAGGTATCGAAGCGTCGCAGCCATCCATGCCGCCATCCTGGCGGCAAGCGGCCTGCCCCGTGCGCTCCGGGAAGGAAGGTTGACTGTGGGTACAGGAGTGACGGGACCTGCGGGGATGCCCCCCGCTGTCTGGTCGCGACTCATGGACATCCCGGCGGGGCAGGATGGCTTGGTCGGTGCTGAGGATGTGTCGGAGGCATGGGCCCTCTCCATGGAGCCCGGGGGGATCACGGACGCCGTAAGCCCGGCGGACGGAAGCCGCTCCGGTATCGAGGCCGCGGAAGACGCCGAGGCCATCGCCTTCTTCCTGGAGACGGGCCGTGTGCCCGGTCTCGGGCGGGTGGCGAAGACCTCTCCGGAATACACGGCGCTCGTCAGACGTGTCGCCTCGATGGGCGTCGCCCGCTTCCTGTCTTTCCGTAGGCTGCACGTTTCACATGAGGAGTCCGTCCTCGAGTTCTTCCCCACCGCCGTCGTCACGCAACATATCTTCAGCGTACTCCTGCGCCAGGCGTCGGACCCGGCCCTGCGCGACTTTCTGCAATCCTTCGCGGAAGAGGCCGCGAGGACGAGGGTGCGACTTGCCACCCTCGTTCGTTTCCTACGACTCTTCCGGACGCGGGTGGGTGCACGCCCTGCCCTCGGGAATGCCGGGGTGGACGCTTTCCTGGAGGAGGCCTTGCGCATCCCCGGCTTCGAGGGCCTGGTGGAAAGGGTTGGGCAGACCATGCCCGCGGAGACCGTACGTGCCACCCGTTCCCGTTTCCTGCGCCGGTCTGTCAGGGAGGCGAGGCGCCGGACCACCCAGCCGGGAGGGCGCCTCGACGACGCCGTCTGGTTCTTCCTGCGGACGGGCATGGTCAGGGCATCCTATGGGGTCGACACGGTGGAGCAGCTGGCGGAACGGCTGCAGGAACGCATCCGCTCCGGCGATGGTGTCTATCGCGGGATGTTGTTCACCAGGCTCAGGGAAGAGGCCGCCCGCAGGAGGGTGCGGCGTCTCCTGGCGGGCATGGAGGAGCGCGAGGTGTATGCGTACATCCATCCATCGCTGGACCGCGCACTTTCGGAGCTCGTCCGGATGATGCGCCAGCGTTTCGGGGTCGACGTGTGGAGGGCCGTCGGGGCCCGCACGGACAGGGACCGCATCGAGCGTGTGCTGCAATGGTGGTCCCGGACCCGCTCCCGGCCCGATGCGCCCATGCGCATCCTCCGGCTGTTCATGGAGGAGGCGACCGCCATGCTCGACGCGCGCCAGCTCGACCGCATCAGGCGGCCCGCCCCCGGGGTGCTGACGGCATCGGAGCGCGAGCTCTGGACCGAACTGCGGGCGTTGTTGCCCGACTGGCTGGATGCCCCGCCGGACGAGGACCGCAAACTCAGGAAACCCCGCGAGAAGGAGGATGGGCCCGCCATGAACGACCCGGAGCCGGCGCCCGACCCCGCCGAGGGCATCCCCGTCAGGAACGGGGGACTGGTGCTGCTCTGGCCCTACCTCGGCCGACTTTTCTCGCGGCTGCAACTCACCGACGGCAAGAACTTCCTTGGCGACCGCGAACTCTCGCGCGCCATCCGTCTCACCGAGTACATCGTCACCGGCCGCACAGACATGGAGGAGCACCAGCTTGCCCTCAATAAGGTCCTTTGCGGCGCACCTCTCGACTTCGAAGTGCCGGCCGAACTCGACGTCACTCCGGAGGAGGCCGACCTGAGCATGAAGATGCTCCAGGGCGCCATCCGCAACTGGGAGAAGCTCAAGACGACCAAGCCGGAGACCTTCCGCGAGACCTTCCTCAGGAGGGAGGCCATCCTGTACCGAGTCGACGGACGCTGGGAGCTCGTCGTGCAGCGCAAACCCTACGACATGCTGCTGGACACGCTACCTTGGAACATTACCATGATTCAGCTATCTTGGATGCCCGACCGACTGGTGGTTCAGTGGAAATGACCGACCGATGGCCGACCCTGCCAGGGACAACATACGCTGCCTCGAACACGAACTGGACTGGCTGTCGATGCTGCTCGACAGCCGTATGCAGTCGTATTTCGAGGACAGGCCCTTCGACCCCTCGAGCCTGCTGGCACCGGAGCACAACGGGCAGGGCGCCTACGGCAGGCTCGTGGAGGAACTGGGACTGGCGGTGGAGGAGCGCATCGCCCTCAGCATGGCGCTCGTGCCACACCTCCGGCCACAGCTCTTCGACAGGTTCTTCATCCAGAACAAGTCCATCTCGCGCACCTTTTCCGAGTTCGGCGGCGCGGACCCGCAGCAGCACCGAGGGTTCATCCCCACGGCCGAGACCGTTAGCTTCGTTGTTGCGGGCAAGGACCTCTACCGACGCATGACCCTGCTCGACATGTTCTCGGAGGACCATTTCTTTCACCGTCGCAACATCCTCAGGCTCTCCCATACGTCTGGCCATGACACTTTCTGGTCGGGCCGGCTGACCGTCTCCGACGAATACCTCTCCCTCCTCACCACGGGCAGGCCCTTCGAACCCCGCTACAGCACAGGTTTCCCCGCCCAGCGTCTGCGTACGCACCAGCGGCTCGAAGACCTCGTCCTCAACCCCAAGGTGATGGAGGAGGTTTCGCACATCCTCCACTGGGTCCGCTTCCAGTCGGAGCTACGGACGGACGAGCTCCTCAGTCGAAGGTTCCGAAAGGGCTACCGGGCCCTTTTCCACGGCCCGCCGGGCACCGGCAAGACACTCACCGTAGCTGTCATCGGGAACGTCACCGATCGCCCCGTCTATCGCATCGACCTCTCACAGCTTGTGTCCAAGTATATCGGGGAGACCGAGAAGAACTTGGCCGGCGTGTTCGATATGGCCGAGAACAAGGACTGGGTGCTCTTCTTCGACGAGGCGGAGTCGCTCTTCTCCAAACGCACCGACGTGTCCGACGCCAAGGACAAGTATGCCAACCAGGAGACGTCTTTCCTGCTCCAGCGCATCGAGAACTTCGACGGGCTCGTCATCCTCGCCACCAACCTGAAGCCCAACATCGACAGGGCCTTCATACGCAGGTTCCAGAGCATCGTGGGCTTCGGCGTCCCCGAGGCCCAGGAGCGCGAACGGATATGGCGCAACCTCCTTAAGGGTTTCGGCGTGGATGCGGACGTGGACCTGGCCTCCATCGCCCGCGACCATGAGGTGTCGGGCGGCTCCATCCATAACGCCGTACAGTTCGCATGGCTGAACGCCCGGTCGAGGGATGCCACCTGCATCCAGACGGGCGACCTTGTACACGGCGTGATACGCGAGCTCGGCAAGGAGGGTAAGACATCGCGCATCTAACACATTCCCACGCAATGCCCGGCCCCCCCGACATGTTCCAATACCTGTACTGGCCCGACGACTGGGCGGAAGAGGCGGTGTCGCATCTCCGCAGGGCGCAGGCGCAGGTGCAGATCCTGCTGCGGGCCTCCGACTTCGCGAAGGTTGAGGAAGATATATTCCGGCTGACCAACAGGGGCGTATACCTGGAAGTCTGCCTCCTCGAGCATACGGCTGACAGGAGCCTCCGTTACGTGAATGCCAAGAAAAGGCTCGTCCTCGCCGGCGCCCATGTGACTGTGCAAGCCATCCACAACTACCGGGAGGTTCGGGAATGCATCCTCGTCATCGACCGCAGGCACCTGCTCAGCAATACCGAGTATGCGAACCCTGACGACCACCGGGCCATCCTGGTCGACAGGTCGAGGCACTTCCAGGCGCTCATGGCCTCCGGTCGCCGGGAAGACCCGGCTGTGGATGACATACGCATCCGGCTGTGGAGCTCCTCCGCAGCCGTCTCCACTGGGGAGGCGGTCGACATCCACTGGGAGGTCGAGAATGCCGACTTCATCGACATGGAGCCCGGCATCGGCGCGGTGGAAGCGGCCGGCAGTATCTCCATGAGCATCTTCGAGGACACCCTCTTCCGGATCAAGGCAGGGAACCGCCGGGGAATGCTCATGCGATCCCACCTCGTGCGGATTGCCGAGCCTTCGGAACTCGAAATCACCCTGAGCGTTCTTGACCGCGCTTCGGGGATGTACATCCCTCTCGAGCCTGCCTCTTCGACACCGCCCGCTTACGCCGTACTGAAGGGCGACCTCATCCGATTGTCCTGGAGGGCCCCGGTGCCATCGACCCTTCACGAAGCCAGGCTCGGGCAGCTCCTCTCGTCCGGGAATCATGTACTCGAAGTTTCTGAAGACGAGATATTTGTGTTTACTTTGAGAACCGCCCTCGGAGAGTCCTCCATCCAGGCCTCCGTCATGGTGCTGGACGAACCCTCCTACCTCCCGGTGCCCGGTAGGGTAGCAGGGAGACAGGCCGAGGGAGGCTGGATCACGGGATGGGCAGGCCGCATCAGGGCCATCCTCCGCAAATGAGTCAACCCATGAAAAGGGAAGGTCCTGTCACCCGGTTCCTCGTCTTCTGCTCTGGCAGCAGCCTCGACCTGCTCCGCCAATGCCCTTCCTCGGAATGGATTAAGCATACGGGTATCGGTATGACAGTGCTGCTGACCTCCGTGCTGGCCATGGTATCGTCCGCCATCGCCCTGCAGTCCGTCTTCGGCACATGGTGGGTGAGCGTTCCCTTCTCACTGCTCTGGGCAGTCCTTATCTTCAACCTTGACAGGTATATCGTCTCGAGTTTCCGAAAGCATGCGAACCCCTTGCTTGAGGTAAGGCAGGCCATGCCCCGGCTGATACTGGCGGTGGGCATCGCCCTCGTTGTGGCCAAACCCCTCGAGATGGAGGTCTTCCGTACCGAGATTCGCCAGGTGCTCGGCGACCGGTTGACGGAGCGTCTGTCGGGCGTGGAGCGTGCGCATGCCGACCGTATGACGGCTCTCACGGCACGGGAAGCCGGCGCCCGCACACTCCTCGACGAGGCAGGGGTGAGGCGGGACCGTTTTTTTGAGGAATACACCTGCGAATGCGACGGCACCTGTGGCACGGGGATCCGCGGCCGAGGCACCGAATGCCGGACCAAACAGCTCCGCTACGAGGCCAGCGAGCGCGAATACTTGGCCGAAAGGGAGCGGTTCGAAGCCGAGTCCGCCCTGCTGGCCAGGGAGAAGTCGGAGGAGGCGAGGCGGTACGACCAGGCCATGAAGAGGGCAAGGGAGGAGTTCTCCTCCGGATTCCTCGCCCGCCTCAACGCCCTCAACAGCCTGGGGACGATGGCCTCCTATGCGATATCGCTGTTGCTCCTCCTGGTCGAATTCTCACCCGTACTTGCCAAGCTCCTCGGTTCTGAAGGTCCTTACGACAACCTCCTCAGGATGTCCGAGAACGAGTACAGGCATCAATACATGCGGTCGGTGTACGAACAGAACCTCGACATGCAGATGAGGCGTGAACGGCAGCGGAGGATGCCCCCATATCCGATGGAAACCCCCATGTCCGACTCCGTCTCCGATACCCGCCTGAAGTACGCCGAACTGAGGAGGAAACTCCGCACTCGACTCAAAAACAACTGATTTGCGCTTCCGGCAAGCATACACGACGATTCTGCTGACGGTTGTCTCCGGACTCTGCCTGCGGTCCGAAACCGCAAGGGCGCAGCTTTCCATCCCCGATGTGGAGAAGAAACTCTCCGGCCTGAAAGACGGCAAGGGGTTCCTCATCGAGGATTTCTC
>RGVM01000194.1 GCA_010027295.1 Chitinophagia bacterium | reverse complement strand
AGCCCCGCCACCGTGGCGGCCTCCGCCCTGCACGGACGCATCACCAACCCCGAGGCATGATCAGAGGAAGGGCACATACCTACGGCGACGACATCGACACCGACCGGATCATCCCCGGCAAGTACACCAAGACGCTGGACACAGCCTCCCTGGCGGCACATGTCATGGAGGACCTCGACCCCGGTTTCCGCGAGAAGTTCCGCACGGGCGACATACTCGTCGCCGGCGACAACTTCGGATGCGGCTCCTCGCGGGAACAGGCGCCCGTAGCCCTCAAGGCCGCCGGCGTAGCCTGCGTCATCGCAAGGTTCCATGCCCGCATCTTTTTCCGCAACGCCATCAACATCGGGCTGCCCGTCCTGGAAGTGCCGGAGCACGACATCCCCGACGGCGCCGAACTGGAGGTGGACCTGGAGGGCGGCACCGTGAAGAACCTGTCCGACGGCACCATCTATCGTTCGACAAGGCTTCCCAGGGTCATGATGGACATCCTGGCCTGCGGCGGACTCGTGGAATACCTGAAGCGCCACGGCGATTACCAATTGTGATGCAAAGCCCATGCTGACGCCACTAGAGGGACTGAAAGTGCTCGAGTTCACCCACGCCGTGATGGGTCCCACGACGGGACTGCTGCTCGCCGACGCCGGCGCTGACGTCGTGCACATCGAACCACCTCTTGGCGACGAGACACGCCGACTCAAGGGGTTCGGGACGGGCTACTTCACCTATTACTCCCGCAACAAGCGCAGCCTGGCGATCGACATCAAATCCCCCGCCGGCCGCCAGGCCATCCTACGCATGATCCCGCAGGCCGACGTGGTGGTGGAGAACTTCGGACCGGGCACGATGGACCGGCTGGGTTTCGGTTACGAAGCACTCTCTGCCCTCAACCCCCGAATAATCTACTGCTCGCTGAAGGGCTTTCTGGCCGGACCTTACGAGCAACGACACGCAATGGACGAGGTCGTCCAGATGATGGGCGGACTCGCCTACATGACCGGTCGGCCGGGCGACCCGCTGAGGGCGGGCACATCGGTCATAGACATCACCGGCGGCATGTTCGGACTCGTAGGCATCCTGCTGGCGCTGCACGAACGGCATACGACGGGGAAGGGCAAACTAGTGAAGTCGGGCCTCTTCGAGACCACGGCCTTCCTGATGGGGCAGCACATGGCCTATGGCGCCATCACCCGCGAGCCCGTGCCGCCGATGCCCGCACGTGTGAGCGCCTGGAGCGTGTACCGCATCTTCCGCACCTCGGACGACGCGCAGGTGTTCATCGGCATCATCAGCGAGAAGCACTGGCAGCGCTTCTGCGAGGCCTTCGGTTGGGAGGACTGGCGGGAAGACCCCCGCCTCGTGACCAACAATCTCCGGATCGACGCGCGAGACTGGTTCCTTCTTGAACTGGAGAATCGCATCGGCGTACTCAACAGGGAGCAGGTGACGCAGGGATGTGAGAGGGCCTCCATCCCCTTCTCCCCCATCGCAAGGCCAGAGGATCTGTTCGACGACCCGCAACTGAGGGAGCGTGGACTCATAGATACGCGGCTGCCCGATGGCAGCCTGGCCAGGCTGCCGGCCCTGCCCATCGAATACGGGGGCGAACGCTCCACACTCCGAAAGGACCCGCCCCGCATCGGAGAGCAGAGCCGAGAGGTACTCGCCTCTTATGGCTTGACGGAGGACG
This sequence comes from Chitinophagia bacterium, assembly GCA_010027295.1. Taxonomy (GTDB): domain Bacteria; phylum Bacteroidota; class Bacteroidia; order Chitinophagales; family Chitinophagaceae; genus Pollutibacter. The sequence goes on along the minus strand of RGVM01000194.1, from coordinate 4,069 downwards.
AGACGGACGCACTCATACGCGACGGCATCGTCGCCGTCGCATCAGTATGAGATAACCAAATAAGAACGAATACAAAGATGTACGACCTGATCATCCAGAACGCCCGCATCGTACGGCCCAACCGTCAGGATGTGATGCGGGGCGACATCGCCGTGAAGGACGGCTCCATCGCCGCCGTCGCCCCGGCCATCGCAGCGGAATACGGATCGAGGACCTTCGACGCCAAGGGACTCCTGGCCTTCCCCGGGCTTGTGGACGCACATATGCACACCGGCATCTACAACCCGCTCCACGAGGACGCCCTCACCGAGAGCCGGGCCGCCGCGATGGGCGGCGTCACCAGCTCGCTCAACTACATGCGTACCGGCAGGTACTACCTCAACAAGACTGGGCCGTACGAGGAGTTCTATCCCGAGGTGCTGGACATCAGCCGTGGCCGGTACCATGTTGACTACGCCTACCACATCGCACCCATCCAGCGTTCGCACATTGACGAGATCCCCATGCTCGTAGAGCGGCACGGCGTGACAAGCTTCAAGATCTTCATGTTCTACGGCAACTACGGACTGCACGGCAGCAGCAACAGTCAGCGCGACTTCCTCATGACACCCGAGGGCGAGACCTACGACTACGCCCACTTCGAGTTCGTCATGCGCGGCGTGAGGCGTGCGATGGAGGCCTTCCCCGCGAAGCGGGACGCCATATCGCTGGGCCTGCACTGCGAGACGGCCGAGATCATGCGCGCCTACACCGAGATCGTGCAGAGGGAGGGCAAGCTCAGCGGACTGAGGGCCTACAGCGCAGCCAGGCCGCCGCACAGCGAGGGACTAGCCATCTTCATCGCGTCCTACCTCGCGCACGAGACCGATTGCGCCAACATCAACCTGCTGCATCTCACTTCCGCCAAGGCCGTCGACGCGGCGATGATGATGCAGCAGGTGTTCCCGCACATCGACTTCCGGCGCGAGGTCACGCTCGCCCACCTGCTGCTCGACTACGACTGCGCCAGCGGGCTGCATGCCAAGGTCAACCCGCCCATACGCAGCCGAGCCGACGTGGAATACCTCTGGGAGCACCTGCTGGCGGGCAACATCGACTGGGTCTGCAGCGACCATGCCTGCTGCAGGGCCGAGTTCAAGACCGATGCGGCCGAGAAGGACAACGTATGGCTCGCCAAGAGCGGCTTCGGGGGCACGGAGATGCTGCTGAGCGGGCTGCACACCGAAGGCGTCAGGCGCGGCCTCTCCCTCAACCGCATGGCGGAGCTGCTCAGCTGGAACCCGGCCAGGCGCTTCGGGCTGATACGAAAGGGCGATATCGACACCGGCTACGATGCCGACATCGTGCTGATGGACCCCGACGAGCATTTCGTGGTGGACTCCTCCAAGTCGCCTTCCACGCAGGGCTACAGCGTCTTCGAGGGCCACGCGTTCCAGGGCGCCGTGAAATCTACCTTCCTGAGGGGCTCCCTGATTTACGATGGAGGGCGGGTGATCGGAGAACCCGGCGGAATCTACCTGCACAGGCCCTACTGACTTTCGGTTAATGTTCACCGTTGAACCATGCCGACCAACTACGAAACAAACAAGCTCCATATGAAGAAGTATTACTGCTGGGTGGTGCTGGGATCGCTGTTCCTCATGTACATGGCCAGCAACGGCATCGCGCTCAACACCTTCAACCTTTACATCCCCGAGTTCGCCAAGTCGTTCGGCGTGGACATAGCCCAGGCGACCGGGCTGGCGGCCACGCTCTACCTCGTGCTCGCACTGCCACTGCCCTTCGTAGGCCGGCTGCTGGAGCGGTTTCCAGCGAAGTCGCTGATCCTGACGGGCGCCGTCGGGGCTACCGGAGCGCTCTTCCTGTTCGCCAATGCGGAGAGCTTCGGTGCGGTACGCCTGTTCACCGTGCTGTATCCCGTATGCCTTTCGCTGGTTGGGCTCCTGACGAGCATGTACGTGATCAACAACTGGTTCGTACGCCACAGGGGGCTTGCGACGGGTATCCTGCTGATGGCGAGCAGCGTGGGGCCGGCCGTCTTCGCACCGCTGGTGGGCCGCTGGATCAAGGAACTCGGCTGGGAGACCGCCGCCTTATACCAGGCCTGCATCTGTTCCGCGATGATCCTCATCCCGGCGCTGCTGGTGGTCAGCCATCCGTCGAAGGTCGGCGCCTATGCCGACGGCGTCGAGGGCACCGTGGGCCGGCAGCCGGAGACGGACCCCGCGGAGCGCAGCCGCATCTTCCGCGGGGCGGTCCGGTCCGTCGACTTCTACCTCCTCGCCTTCGTGACGGCCGCCCTCTGGTTCTGCATCGGGGGCTTCATACAGAATCAGCGCAACTACCAGGCCGACCTGCGGCTCGACGTGGCACAGAGCGGGCTGCTGCAAGGGCTCTTCTTCCTCTGCGGGCTGCTGGGCAAGCTGCTCTTCGGCTGGCTCGGCGACCGGTTCGACGTGCGCCGCATCATGCTGCTCAGCGTGCTCAACATGGTGGCCGGCTGTGCGCTACTTTACCTGAGCCTCGACGACGCGCGTTTCATGGCACCCTGCGCCGTCGTCTTCGGGATCGGCTACAGCGGCACGTTCACGATGATACAGCTGTATATCATCAGCCTCTTCGGCGGCGCGTCATATGGCACGATACTCGGCATCCTCTCGTTCATCGACACCATCGCCGCATCCATGGGTGTGGCCGTACTGGGTGGGATGCGCAAGGCGGGCGGCAGTTACCACGGGGCCTTCTGGCTTATGATAGTCCTTGCAGTGGTATCTTTGGCAGCGACATACTATATCAACCTGCGCGCATCCCGAGGCCGACCGGTGCCTGCCGGCTGAGCGCAGCCAATCCCATCCATGATCCAGAGGAACATCGACGCCTCGGTCATCTTCCACGCCATCAAGCTGTCCGAGACCTGGAAGAAGAACGGAGAGGCGATCACGAAGAGATACGGTATCACCGTGCAGCAGTGGTTCATCCTGCTGCTGCTGGCCAACGACCCCAACATCATATACCTGCAGCAGCACCCGCAACGGAAGCCCCTCATGGCGAAGGAACTGGCGGAGGCGCTGAACGTGACGCGCGCCAACATCACCAACCTGCTCAACGTGCTGCTGGCCAAGAAGTTGGTGGTGCAGGTGACGGATGCGGAGGACAGGCGCCGGAAGCGGCTGATGCTGTCGGCGTCCGGGAGCAGACTCGTGAATCGCATCGAGAAGGTGCGACACGATTTCAACGAACGCCTGCTGTCGAGGTTCTCGAAACGGGAGAAGGATCAGTTCATCCGATTCGCCGGAGCCTGCCTCGCAGCCATGGCGAAGGGCAATGCGTCCTGACGGCGGCTCTACGGTTGCTTCTATCTTCTCCTGTACAAAATGGGGGTGTCGTAGGGCGTGAGCCGTTTTCCATCTTTTTCCAACAGTTCCATGACTTCGAGCGCATCCCGCGTGAAGTGTTCAATCAGGGTGAACCGCATGCCGCCGGGCAGTTCGTTCGGGGAGCGGGTGGAGAAGGATTTTTCGGTAGGGTTCCAGTCGTAGACCGCGCCTTTGAAGGTGGGTGACTTCTGAAGGGTGCCGTAATCGAAGGCCAGCGTGTCGTTGTCATTCCGCACATCCTCTTTTTTGAGATGTCCGGGCAGTTGGAAGGCGGTGAGCCTGACCTTGTCGGACCCTTCCGGTTCGAAGAGGAAGAGGTAGGGCTTCCGATCCAGGGGCTTGCCCTCGCTGAGGTAATAGCTCTCTTCGAGAATGAAGAAGCCCTTCATGCCCTCGGGCCGGTTGCGAACCTTCCCGTCGGCGATGCGGTTGACATGTATCGAGAGCGGATGCAACTGACGGCCCGCCTTGATCTCGGCGGTCACCTGCTCGCTGTTGTCGAAATCTCCGGTGATATAGGACCTGAAGGTCTCGAAGACGCGGTTGCGCTGGGCTTGCAGGCCGACCGTAGGAAGTCTGGACGAGATCGTTGCCGTAAGTGTGGCGAGCGCTTTTAGCCACGACGGTGAATCGCACGACGACATTATCGATTTCCGCAGCGACATGCCGCAGGGCGGTGCGTATCGTCCTTC
>RGVM01000193.1 GCA_010027295.1 Chitinophagia bacterium | reverse complement strand
CGCCGCATCCTCGACAGGATCGTGGGCTTCGAGCTTTCGCCAGTGCTCTGGCGCAAGATGAGCATGCGCAACAACCTGAGTGCTGGCAGGGTTCAGTCGGTGGCCGTTCGCCTCATTGCGGAGCGCGAGCGACTGATTAACGCTTTCACACCGGAGAGCCATTTCCGCATCGACGGGTGGTTCCTCGCCCCCGACCGACAGAAGAAGACCGTCAGCTTCCGCGCCGAGGGTGGCAAGCCAAAGTCCGCCGAGGACGCGGAGGCTTTCCTCCAATCCTGCAAGGGAGCCCGCTATACGGTCGGCGACATCACCGTAAAGCCTGCGCGTAAATCCCCGGCCCCACCCTTCACCACGTCCACCCTCCAGCAGGAGGCGGGCAGGAAGCTTGGATATGGAGTGAGCCGCACCATGCTGATCGCACAGAAGCTGTACGAGAGCGGCTATATTTCATATATGAGGACCGACAGCGTGAACCTCAGCGAAACAGCTGTGGAAGGCATACAGCGTCAGGTGACATCGGCCTATGGCAAGCAGTATTTCCAGCCACGGGCCTTCCGCAACAAGAACGAGTCGGCCCAGGAGGCGCACGAGGCGATACGTCCCACCGACATGGAGCGGATGAAGGTCGACCTCGCCGACGGACAAAAGCTGTACGAGCTCATCTGGAAACGCTCCATGGCCTCTCAGATGGCGGACGCCGAACTGGAGAAAACGACCGCCCGCATCGACATTTCGACGAACGGGACGCAGCTCGTCGCCCAGGGAGAAGTGCTGAAGTTCGACGGCTTCCTGAAGGTGTACATGGAGGGCCGAGACGAGGAGGATGCAGAAGAGGGTGAGGACGAGGAAGGCATGCTCCCGCCCCTGCGGAGTGGTCAGGAACTGGAATTGCGCGAGCTCGTCGCCATGGAGAGGTTCTCACGCCCCTCCCCTCGCTACACGGAGGCATCGCTGGTCAAGAAGCTTGAGGAACTCGGCATCGGAAGACCATCCACCTACGCCCCCACGATATCCACGATCCTGAAGCGCGGATATGCAGAGAAACGCGACAAGGAAGGTGTGAAACGGGAATACCGAGTACTCCGGCTCAGGGATGGCGCCATCTCCAAAGTCACGGAGAGCGAGAACACAGGTGCAGAGAAGGCCAAACTCTTCCCGACCGACCTTGGACTGGTTGTCACCGACTTCCTGGTCCAGTATTTCGATGATGTCATGGACTACGGCTTCACGGCACGCATCGAAAGCGAATTCGACGAGATAGCTATGGGTCGAATGAAGCCGCACGCAATGCTCGACGAATTCTACGTACCCTTCAAGAAGGACGTGGACAACACGATTGAGAACGCCGGCAGGATACGTGGAGAGAAGGAGCTGGGCATCGACCCGGAGAGTGGGAAGAAGGTCATCGCCAGGATGGGAAGATACGGCCCCATGGTGCAGATCGGCGATGTCAGTGACGAGGAAAAGCCCCGGTTCGCAAAGCTCAAGAACACCCAGAGCATCGAGACCATCACCTACCAGGAGGCCATGGAACTCTTCCGACTCCCCCGTATGCTCGGTGAGTTCGAGTCCGCCCAGGTTCAGGTGAACATCGGTCGCTTCGGCCCCTATATTTCCCACGACGGGAAATTCTATTCCCTACCCAAGGAGAACGACCCTTATTCCGTGACGCTGGAGGAAGCCATGCCCATCATCGTGGAAAAGCGGAAAAACAAGGAGGAACGCACCATTAAGGTCTTCGAAAAGGAGAAAATACAACTGCTCAGGGGACCCTACGGACCCTATATCAAGAAGGGGCTCCGCAACTTCCCGATACCCAAGGACAGGCAGGAGAAGGCCGGGGAGCTCGATATCGACGAGGTAAATAAGATGATCGAGGAGGCTATCGCCAACCCGCCCCGCAAAAGACCACCTGCCCGCAAGAAGAAGGCCTGACAAAGGCGCTTATCAACATTTTCAGATTGTTTGTGGATAAATGCTGTGTATCAGTGCGTTCCGCAATGCCGAATTTTATTTCCGCCGGAGGGTGTCCGGGCACACAATAATTTTGTCCCGGCTTCGTCATATTGGAAACTTGGAAGCATCCATGGTACCCTACAGCGAGGTTCCCGCATTGTTACGGCTCATCGACGACCCCGATATGGAGGTCTATCAGCATGTAAGGGACCGCATCCTGACACTGGGCAAGGATATGGTCCCCCACCTGGAAGCCATGTGGGAGCAGACTCCTGACGAGCCTGTCCAGGAACGCCTGGAGTTCCTAATCCACAAACTCCATTTCGGCGAGTTGCAGCAGGATTTCGGGCGATGGGCCGCGGAACCCGACCCCGACCTCATGGAAGGTGCCTTCCTGGTGTCCAGGTACAAGTTCCCCGACATCGACATGGCTGGTTACCGTTCGGCCCTCGAGAAGATCTGCAAGAGCATCTGGCTCGAACTGAACAACTACCTCACGCCTCTAGAGCAGATCAACATCGTCAACAAGGTGCTTTATTCCCACCATATGTTCAAGGGTGTGGAGATATCATACAGCAACCAGGAGGATTTCCTCATCCACAAGCTCCTCGACACGCGCAGGGGAAATTCGATCGCCAACGGCATCCTCTATCAGACGGTTTGTCAGATGCTGGACATCCCCGTCAGGGCCATACACCTCCCCCGCCAGTTCATCCTAGCCTGTTTCGAGCCCGAAAAAGAGCGACGCAACCGGGTCTCCGGCACAGGCCGCATACTTTTCTACATCGACCCTCTGTCCGGACAGGTGTATTCGCAGCGGGACGTAGAGCAGTATTTCAAGCGCATATCCGTAAAGGCCGAGCCCGGCCATTATTTGCCTATGCATCCTCAGCGCGTCATAGCCTTTCTCATCGAGGAATTCGCGAAGTGCTTCGATGATGAGAAGAGCCGACACAAGCATGAGGAGCTACTAGGCCTCCTGGAGGGACTCAGCCGTACCTAGAATCGCCTGTACTCCCTTCTCACGAAACGATTGGCAGGCTCGAAATTGGTGATGCGCATCTCCTTCCCGTCCCACATGAGTTTCTTGCGCCCAGGATTCCGGTAGCTGTCACCGGAGGCTTCCCTGTGCATCCAGCTGCGGATGGCGAGGTTGCCCATGAGTACCGTTTCTGTAAGGGGACCTGCCATCGAGAAGGGGGAGCTTGTATAAGCGCCCCATCCTTGCTTGCAGGCATCCGTCCATTGCTTCTGGTGCCCATCCCAACTGCCGGGCACGAGCGGCCGCACGGGCTTGGGAAGCACTGCCTCCTTCATGAGGCTTGTCGGCAGCAAGGTAGGATTGCGCCCGAAGAGTCCGGCCATCACCATCCCCCTGGATCCTTCGAAAAGGATGCCGCCGTCCGTCTCTCCCATGGGTTCGTCGGGCAATAGCGCATCCGGCCTCGGAGGCTGGATACCGCCGTCATACCATATCATTTCCGTGGGGGGCATGCCCTCCCTGGCTGGAAAGTGGATATGGATCTTGGAGGACGGGGGGCAGCTGTCGGGAAAGTTGGCCTCCTGGAAGAAACCTGTATAAACGCTGCCCACGCTGCATTCAACCGATTCGGGATAGCCGAGACGGAGAGCGCGGAAGGGCACGTCCATGAAATGACAGCCCATGTCACCGAGGGAGCCCGTGCCGAAATCCCACCAGCCGCGCCAGATGGCCGGCAGGAAAGAAGGATGGTAGGGACGACGCGGCGCCGTACCGAGCCAAAGTTCCCAGTCGAGTCCGGCAGGCACGGGGAAATCGCCCGTCGGGGTCGGCACACCTTGCGGCCAGGTGGGCCTGTTGGTCCATACGTGGACGCGACGTACCTCTCCGATCAGGCCCTGCTGGATCCAGGCCTCCACCTTCCGGGTATCGTCGCCGCTGCTGCCCTGGTTGCCCATCTGTGTGACTACGCGGTATCGCTGTTCGGCCTCCGTGAGCTGACGGGCCTCCCAAATGTCGTGCGCAAGCGGCTTTTCCGTGTATACGTGCTTGCCCAGCTGCATGGCTGCCAGTGTCTGGACATAGTGCATGTGGTCGGGAGTGCTTACGATTACCGCGTCAATGTTGCGGGCTTCCGCCTCAAGCATACGCCGGTAATCCTTGTAATACCGCGCCGAAGGCCATTTCCGACGGGCTTCCGCAGACTGCCTGTCATCTACGTCGCAGAGTACCGAGATATTCTCCGCACCACCGTTCCAGGCCTGTGTGAGGTTGAACATGCCCTTGCCACCGGCCCCGATGGCGGCGATGTTCAACCGGTCGCTGGGGGGGCGGAACCCTCTGCCCAGCACATGCCTCGGAACGATCAGGAAACCCACTCCCGCCGTTGCGGCGGCCCCCACGAAGGAGCGTCTCGATCTATGACTGCCCATAACCTGTATTTTCAGGGTAATTTAGTCGTTTTCACATTGGCGCCATGCGCGAATTTTGAATGATAGATGGTACAGACGGAATGCACGGCGGAGCAATACTCAGGCATGGACCTAAGGGTCGGCACCATCCTAGCGGCGGCGCACTTCCCGGAGGCCAGGAAGCCCGCCTTCCGACTCATGATCGACTTCGGCCCCCTCGGAGTGAAGCGATCCTCCGCACAGATCACGGAAAGATATGGGGCGGACGAACTCATCGGAGTGAAGGTAGTGGCCGTCATGAACCTGCCGGTTAAGAGGATCGCAGGTTTCAAAAGCGAATGCCTGGTGTTGGGCGTTCCCGTCGAAGGGAATGGAGTAGTACTGCTCCGCCCGGAAGGGGACTTACCCGACGGCTCTAGAATCGTCTGAACATCACCGACGACAAGGGCCTGCCCTGCGCCGCTCGTGTGAATTTTAGCCATCATTGGCCAGGATGCCGTAAATTGTCGGCGCTATGAGAATATATGCCTTCGCCTTCGCAGTCATCTCCGGATTTGCCGTCTCCTGCGGAGCTAAGAATGAGAACAAGCCAGGTGCCGGGGCCGGTGCCGGACAACAGAAGAACGGCCCGTTGCCTGTCGAAGTCGCTGTGTTACAGCCCACACGTATCAGCGAGGATGTGGAGGTGACGGGGACCGTCCTGCCCTTTGAATCGACCGAGATCCGCCCCGAGATCTCGGGACGTATCGTGCAGCTGGCCATCCGGGAAGGCTCTTCGGTGAAGAAGGGCGAACTGCTGGCCAAACTCTTCGACAGCGACCTCCAGGCTCAGCTCAGGAAGCTCCAGGTGCAGCTCCAGATCGCACAGAAGACCGAGGAGAGACAACGCGAGTTGCTGCGCATCAGCGGAATCAGCCAGCAGGACTACGACCTCAGTCTGCTGGCCGTCAACAACCTGAACGCCGACATAGAACTCACCCGCGTAAACATCGGCAGGACAGAAATCAGGGCCCCATATGCGGGTCGCATAGGCCTTCGCCAGGTGAGTCCAGGCGCATACGTGAGCCCCTCGAACGTGCTGGCCACCATCAGTCAAGTCGACAACCTCCGACTCGAGTTCAGCATCCCTGAGAAATACGGGTATGAGGTGTCGCCCGGCATGCAGATACGCTTCAACGTCGAGGGCTCACCCCGGATGTATACCGCAAAGGTATCTGCAAAGGAGAGCCGCGTGGAGGAGTCCACCCGAAACCTGGCGATCCGTGCCGTTATCAACGAGAAGGACGGATACCTGGTGCCGGGCAGCTTCGCCAAGGTCCGCATCATCCTCGGGGAGCGGGACGATGCCATCATGATCCCGACAGAGACCATCATCCCGGTGGCCCGGGGCAAGGAAGTGGTGGTACTGAAAGGTGGAAACGTCGAGTTCCGAAAGATCACCA
>RGVM01000192.1 GCA_010027295.1 Chitinophagia bacterium | reverse complement strand
TCTATCTGAACCTCGGCGAAGTGGCTGTCATGGCCTCGGTGCGTGTCAACGGCCAGACGGCGGGGATGACCTGGATGCCGCCCCATGTCCTTCGTATCGACCCCTTCCTAAAGCCCGGCGTCAACACGCTCGAGGTGGAGGTGTCGAACCAGTGGAGGAACCGAATGATGCGCGAGAAGCGGCTGCCGATGGACAAGCGCACGCTGTACTGGATCCATGACGATATCGTGCCGACGGAAAAGCTGCATCCGTCCGGACTGATCGGCCCGGTGACCTTGGAGACGCTACAATCCGATCGATCGAATGCAAAGTAAATCGCAGACTCTATGTTACAGGGATCGCTGATCATCCCTCACGTGGCAGGGTGCTGACGGTCAAATGCGAGGGCTTCGATACATGAAGTGATCCAACCCCGGATCATGCCATCGGTATTCTCTTCATCCCTTCCGGACGTGCATGCCCTTGGTGCGGGTGAAGGCCCGTAGGCCCTGATGGGAGAGCGTGGCACCGAAGCCCGAGTGGCGGCGCCCGGACCAGGGCAGTGCGGCACTGACGCGGTCGCAGCAGTTGATATAACCGGTGCCCGTGTCCAGCTGTGCCAGGATGCGTTCGCCGCGGGACCTGTCGGATGTGTAGACGGAGGCGGTGAGGCCGTAGTCGGTGTCTTGCATGAGGCGGACCGCCTCGTCGTCACCCGTCACTTTCTGGATGCCGATGACAGGACCGAAGGATTCCTCGCGCATGAGCCGCATCGATGCGTCGGCCTCAGCGATGACCGTCGGCTCGAAATAGTATCCCTTTCCCGGCACCCGCTTGCCGCCCGTCAGCAGCCGTCCGCCCTTCGCGAGGGCATCGGAAACCTGTTCTTCGAGGAGGGAAAGGTTGGCCTTCCGCGCGAGTGGGCCCAGATAGACGCCGTCCTCCCGCGGGTCGCCCATTCGCCAGGAGCGTACTTCCGTGACGAAGGCCTCGACATAGGCATCATATACCTTCTCGTGGACGTAGATCCGTTCCACCGCACAGCAGCTCTGGCCGTTGTTGTAGAAGGCACCGTCGGCGGTGGCGGCGGCGACGGCTGTGATGTCGGCAATGTCGTCCGCCACATACAGCGGGTCCTTGCCGCCGAGCTCGCATTGGCAGACGGCCATGCGGGCGGATACAGTCTCGTACACATGCCTGCCCGTCCGGTACGAGCCAGTGAAGAACCAGCCGTCGAAGGGCAGGTGCAGCAGCGCCTCCCCAATATCTCCCACCCCGACAGCCGTCTGGAAGACCTCATCGGGGATACCGGAGGCCTTGAGCAGGCGGTCGATATGCAGACCCGTCAGCGTGGCATGCTCGGATGGCTTGTAGATGACGGCATTGCCCGCCAGCAGGGCGGGGACGAATACGTTCACCCCCACCAGGTACGGGTAGTTCCAGGCCGAGATGTTGCAGACTACGCCCAGGGGCTCGTAGCGGATGCGCTCCTCCATGGCATCAGTGACAGACATCACCTCGTCGGAAAGATATCTCCGCGCGTTCTCCAGCATCCAGCCGATGCGTGTCCTGGCTCCTTCGATCTCGTTGCGGGACTGCTGCAGGGGTTTTCCCACTTCCGCCGTCAGGTCGGCTGCGAGGGTCTCCCTCTCCTCCGCCAGCAGGGTCTGGAAGCGGGCGATGGCGTCCATCCGTTCGTCCAGGCTGCGAGACGCCCAGCCCGACTGTGCCTGGCGCAGCAGGGCGGCCTTGCGTGCGAGACTTTCCGGGGTGTCCGACGCGACGGACGTGATGACTTCTTCCGTGGCGGGGTTCACAATGTCCATGCGGCTTGGGCTTTGGTGCCTGACGGCGTCCAGGAATCGTTGTCTGATGCGGTGGGAGAGGGGGTTGCCCATCCTGTCTTCCATCCGCTCGGGATGCCATTGCACGCAGAGCAGGAAGGGCCTCTCGAAGGGGTTTTCGGCTTCCAGCGCCTCGGGCGTCCCGTCATCGGCCCAGGCCGAAACGCGGAGTCCGCGGCCCAGGCGGGCCTTCTCGACGGCCTGGTGGTGGGCGCTGTTCGTCTCGCCCCGCGTAACGCCGCAGGCCTCATGCAGGATGGTGCCCGGCACGATCTCGACCGGATGGCGCTTGTCGGTGTCGGACGCCTTGCGGTGGACGGCGTTGCCTCCCGGGCCGAGGTCGGGCACCAGGCCGCCGCCCTCCAGGACGTTGACGAGCTGCATGCCTCGGCAGATGGCCAGTACCGGAATACCACGAGACTTGGCATATACGTAGACAAGAGCTTCGAAATTGTCACGTTCGGGCTCGAAGGTCGCAGGCATGTTCGGGTAGGTCGCAGGGCCGCCATAGCGTGAGGGCTCCATGTCGACGCCTCCGGTCAGTACGATGCCGTCGCATCCATGGAGGGCCCGAAGGTCGGGATGGAGAAATGAGAGCTCAATTGTCTCGATGTCGTCGCCCACTTCCCGACTGTCAAACCAGGCGGGGTAGTTGGGATGGTTGGTCCTCGTCAGGGTGATGCCGATCCGTTTCTTCATCTCGATATGGCCGGGAGGGTCTCAGAGGGCTTCCGCGTAGAGGCGTCGGAAGTCGTTGCGGTGGACGGGTTTCGGGTTGTTGGGATGGGCGAAGTCGGCCGCCGCAAGGTCGGCCAGCGTGTCGAGGTGATGTTCCCGGACGCCGATGTCGTGGAGCCTCGACGGGATGCCGATGCGCTGGTTGAGTTCGAAGAGGTATTGCACCACTCCCTCGCCGTCCTCCCTTTCCAGGTCGAGCCTACGGGCGATCTGTCGGAACTTCTCCTCGCAGCCTTCGATGTTGAAGCGCATGCCATAGGGCAGATTGACGGCGTTGGCGAGACCATGGTGCGTGTCGAGCAGCGAGGAGAGCGGGTGTGCCAGCGAGTGTACGACGCCCAGCCCTTTCTGGAAGGCCACCGCGCCCATGAGTGAGGCGATGAGCATCTGGCTGCGCGATGCCAGGTCGGGCGCATGGACGGCTTTCTCGATGGATGCCCCGATCCGTGCGAGTCCTTCGAGCGCAATGCCCTCGCACATCGGGTGCGACATCTTGGCCAGATAGGCTTCGATATTGTGGGTGAAGGCGTCCATGCCCGTGGCGGCGGTGACGGCCGGTGGCAGGTCCATCGTGAGCAGGGGGTCGGCGAACACGATGCGGGCGAGCAGTTTCGGGGAGAAGAGGATCTTCTTCTGGTGCGTCTCGTCGTCGGCGATGATCGCGCTGCGGCCCACCTCGCTGCCTGTGCCGGCGGTGGTGGGGATCGTCACGAAGTGGGGGACGTCGTTCGTCACATGCACATCGCCTCCGATGAGGTCGTCGTACACGAAGAGGTCCTCGCGGTGGTTGACACGCAGGACGATGGCCCGGGCGACATCCATGGCGGCCCCGCCGCCGATGCCGACGACCGCATCGCAACGCCCATCGTCGAAGGCCTCTGTGCCCCGGTACACGTCTGATTTCACAGGGTTCCGGTGGATGTCGTGGAAGACCGTATGGCCGATGCCCTTCGCATCGAGGCTCGCGAGCATCTTCCGGAAGAAGGGCAGCGCGGCTACGGTCGGGTCCGTCGCCAGCAGGGGACGCCGCAGTCCCTGTGTCAGCAGATAGTCGGCCAGCTCCTCGCTGGCGCCGGCGCCGAAGCGGACGGTGGTAGGGAAGTTGTATTGCAGGATCATGGTGTCGTCTGTGGACAGTCGGGAGGTCTCCGGGGTCAGATGATCTCGAAGTATCTGCGGTATTCCCAGTCGGTGACCGCCCTGAGGTGCTGCCGCCATTCCCATTCGCGGGTCATGGTGAAGTGGTCGGTGAAGGCGTCGCCCAGCAGTTCGCGGGCGACAGCCGAGTCGCGCATGCGTGTCGTGGCCTCGATGAGGGTATGGGGCAGGGTGCCGTGGTCGAAGACGCGGTAGCCGTTGCCTTCTACGCGGGGTTGCAGCTCCAGTTGGTGGCGGATGCCATAGAGTCCCGATGCCAGGGCGGCCGCCATGGCGAGGTAGGGGAGGGGTTAGCGTCGGCGCCGACGACCCGCGTCTCCACGCGGCAGGAAGCGGAGCCCCCATTGAGCACCCGGAGGGCGACGGTGCGGTTGTCGATGCCCCAGGTGAGGGTCGTCGGGGCCCAGGCGCCCTCCACCAGCCGCTTGTAGCTGTTGAGGGTGGGGGCGTACATGGGCAGGATATGGGGCAGGCAGTGGAGTTGCCCTGCGATATAGTGCCGGGCCAGGGGACTGAGTTTCAGTGTGTCTTCGGGGTCGTGGAAGAGATTGTTCTTTGCCCCGGTGTCCCACAGACTCTGGTGCACATGTCCGCCGCATCCGGGAAGGGTCTCATGGACCTTTGCCATGAAGGTGGCCATGATGCCGTGGCGGTAGGCAATCTCCTTGACGCCGGTCTTGAAGAGCACGGCCCTGTCTGCCGCCTCGAGGACGTCGGCATGGGCGATGGCGGCTTCATAGGTGCCGGGACCGGTCTCGGTATGCAGTCCCTCGATAGGGATGCCGAAAGCCGTGAGCTGGTCGAAGAGGTCGCTCATGAAGGCGTTCTTCAGCGAGCTGCGGAGGATGGAATATCCGAACATCCCCGGAGTGAGCGGGGTGAGACCCTGGTAGTTCTTGGCCTGGGCGGAGGCAGGCGTCTCCTCGAAGTTGAACCATTCGAACTCCTGGGCGAAGACCGGTTCGAACCCCGCCTGCCGTGCCCGGTCGCGGATGCCTTTCAACAGCTGTCGCGGACAGACCGGTGAGGGCCCGCCGTCGGGCGTCGTGAGCTCTCCTAGGAGGAAGGGCAATCCCTCTTCCCAGGGGATGGTGCGGAGGGTGGCGGGGTCGAGGCGTGCCGGGCTGTCGGGGAAGCCCGTATGCCAGCCGGTGTACGTCGATCGGTCGTAGAGCGCGTCGGAGGCGTCCCATCCGAAGATGACATCGCAGAAGGAGCTTCCCTTCTCGGTGATGGAGCGGAACTTGTCGAAGGAGATGTACTTCCCGCGAAGGATGCCGTCGATGTCGGTGAATGCGACCTTCACCTTCCGGGGGTTGTGCTGCCAGGCCCGCTGCAGCGCGTCATGGAAGCCGCTGTCCTCTTTCGCCATCGGGATGTTTTTTGCCGGGTTCAAATATCCGCTTTTTTCCCGCGGAAGAGGAGGAAGGCTGCGTAGGAGAGGGCCATGATGAGGAGATAGGCCGTTGCGGGTCCGGGGGCGGATACGCATACCGCCGCCAGCGACGCGGCGGCGATCAGCAGTGCGGTCAGCGGGGCGGCCGGCACCAGGGGCGCCCGGTAGGGCCGTTCGAGCTCCGGTTCGCGCCGCCGCAGCCGGAGCAGGCTCACCATGGCGATGACGTAGAGGGTGAGGGCGCCCAGGACGGAGAGGGTGATGATCTCGGCGGTACGGCCCGTCAGGAGCGCGGCGATCCCGATGCCCATGTTTACAAGGAGGGCGTTGTGCGGGGTGCGGAAGCGTGGGTGGACCCGGCCGAGGAAGCGAGGTCCGAAGCCGGCACGCCCGAACTCGTAGGTCGAGCGTCCGGCGGCCAGGATGAGTCCGTGGAAGGAGGCCACCAGTCCGAAGATGCCGACGGTGACGAGGAGGTGGTAGAGTGGGTTCGAGGCGCCGACCACCCATCCCAGCGCCATGGGGAGAGGCGAGTCCGACGCACTTCCGTCGGGCTTGAAGACGATGGCCTCCCAACCTGCCACGCCCGTCGCGCCGACGAAGGTGGTCAGGCAGAGCAGGACCAGCGTTAGGATGGCCGAGCCGAATCCGATGCGGATGGTGCGCTGCGGGTC
>RGVM01000191.1 GCA_010027295.1 Chitinophagia bacterium | reverse complement strand
CCGCGACCGACGCGGAATAGGGAAGTACGCTTAACTGTTTATGGTAATATTCCGTGTTGGTATAGGCCGTACCATCTTCCCGGAGCCCTTGTTGTGTGACCCGGAGGTACCCGTTCGGCTGAATCTCGTACAGGGCTTGGAGCACCTGTTCACCGCTGCGGAAGAGCCGGTGCTCGAAAGTGATCCCGTCGGCGAAGCTGCAAAGGGAAGCATCGGCCAGACTGTGCTCCTCGATCGGGTGGAGCCTTCCGTCCGGCACGAGCCGCATGCCCGAGTCGAAGGCCTGATGGCGGATATCCACCCAGCTGACCTCGAGATGCAACTCCCTGGCGTCCTCAGCCGAACGGAAGCGGCAGATGCCCGAGAGGGGGCGTTCCCCCAACTCGTAGGCGCATTTCTCCGGGAAGAGCTGCCAGGAAGCCAGAAAATTGTATGCCTGTACCATCAGTGGTGTATAAACGTGCGTATGCGCGAAGGGTGTAACAAAAACGGATGCGTAATGTTGCCGGACAACCTGATTTCGCACTACTCCGTGAATTTTCATCAGTCATGCGTCCGGTTCACTACCTTTGCAACCTATGACACTCGAGCATATAAAGGATATGAGGGACCGTCTTCTGGTCCTGAGGAGGTTTCTTTGACGTCGCCAACCGTCATATAAAGGTTAGCGAGGATCGTCAACTCTCCCTTTCTCCAGGCTTTTGGGACGACAACAGGCGTGCCACTGAGGTCCTGAAGAATATCAAGATGAACGAATACTGGCTCCGCCTCTTCGAGGATACGGAATCAGCGGTGGAGGATTTTGCCGTTCTCTTCGAGTTCTGGAAACAGGGCGAAGGCACCGAAGAAGAGGTGCGAGCCGCCTGTGACCTGGCGAACAAGCGGCTTGACGAAGCTGAATTCAAGAGCACCCTGAACCAACCCGAGGACGAGCTCCCCGCCGTACTCCAGATAAACTCCGGAGCCGGAGGCACCGAGAGCCAGGACTGGGCGGAGATGCTGGCACGCATGTACCGCATGTACGGTCAGAAGCAGGGTTGGAGCGTCAGCGAACTCGACTGGCAGGACGGCGACGGTGCCGGCATCAAGACCTGCACCCTGCAGTTCGACGGACCCTTCGCCTACGGCTTCCTGAAGGCCGAGAACGGCGTCCATCGCCTGGTCAGAATCTCCCCCTTCGACAGCAACGCCCGAAGGCACACGTCCTTCGCATCCGTCTACGTCTATCCCCTGATCGACGACACCATCGAGATCGAGGTCAACCCTGCCGACATCGAATGGGCCTTCTTCCGAAGTGGTGGTGCTGGTGGCCAGAACGTAAACAAGGTCGAGACGGCCGTCCGCCTCACCCACAAGCCTTCGGGTATCATCGTGGAATGTCAGCAGGCGCGAACCCAGGGCGAGAACCGCGAGAAGGCCATGGCCATGCTGAGGAGCCGTCTCTACGAAGAAGAGCTCCGAAAGCGCGAGGCCATCAAGAACGCCAACAACGCCTCCAAGAAAAAGATCGAGTGGGGAAGCCAGATTCGGAGCTACGTCTTCCACCCCTACAAGATGATCAAGGACCACCGTACGGATTACGAGGTTGGCAATGTGCAACCCGTCATGGATGGCGAGATTGACGGATTTATCAAGGCCTTCCTCATGATGGAGAAGGAAAACGAGAGCAACTGACGGAAAACCGGCAAGCATGAACCTAGGCAGTTTCCCATTGGAGAGACCCGTCAATGAACCTGTACTCTCCTATGCCCCTGGCAGTCCGGAACGCAAGCGCCTCAAGGAGGTGCTGGCTGAATTGAAGGCTGGCCATGTGGATGTCCCCATGTACATAGGAGGAAGGGAGGTGCGTACCGGTCGCACGGTGGAGATGCGCCCACCCCATGAGACCTCCCATGTGCTCGGACGCTTCCATATGGGTGATGGCTCGCATGTGAGGGAAGCCATCGAAGCCGCATTGAAGGCACGAAATGCTTGGAGCTCAGCCACATGGGAGACGCGAGCTCAAGTATTCCTCAAGGCTGCTGACCTCATCGCAGGCAAATACCGTCCGTACCTGAACGGATGTACGATGCTCGGGCAGAGCAAGAACGTTTTCCAGGCGGAGATCGACAGCGCCTGTGAGACGATCGACTTCCTTCGCTTCAACGTCTACTTTCTCAGCGAGATCTACCGACAGCAGCCAATCAGTGCCCCGGGGGTGCATAACCGGATGGAGTACCGTCCGCTGGAAGGTTTCGTATTAGCTGTGACACCCTTCAACTTCACCGCCATCGGCGCCAACCTGCCCACATCCGCCGCCCTCTGCGGAAACGTGGTGGTCTGGAAATGTGCGAACACACAGGTGTATTCTGCCCAGATGGTCATGCGTATCCTTCAGGAGGCAGGCCTTCCCGAAGGGGTAATCAACCTGGTCTATGCGAGTGGTCCGGAAGTGGGGGAGGCATGTTTCTCGCATCCTGAGTTCGCGGGCGTCCATTTCACGGGTTCCACCGAGGTCTTCAACGGTATGTGGAAGACAATCGGAACTCAGACGGGCATGTACCGCAGTTATCCCCGTATCGTGGGAGAGACGGGTGGCAAGGACTTCGTCATGGTCCATGAGAGTGCCGATCCCGATGTGGTGGTCACTGCGCTCCTCCGAGGCGCTTTCGAATACCAGGGCCAGAAATGCTCAGCCGCATCGCGCGCCTATATCCCCTCCAATCTGGCCGACCGCGTCCGTAATGGCTTGGTGGAAGGCGTCAGCAGTTTGCGGATGGGTACCGTGGAGGACTTCACCAACTTCATCAACGCCGTTATCGACCGGAAATCCTTCGAACGCATTCGCGCCTACATTGAGGCCGCTAGGAAAGACGAAGGAGTGGAAATACTCGTCGGTGGGGAATGTAACGACACCCGGGGATATTTCATCCAACCCACCGTAATTGAGGTCGGGGATCCCGGGTATGTGACGATGTGCGAGGAGATATTCGGGCCCGTGCTGACCATTCATGTCTATGAGGCATCCGCTTTCGAAGAGACTATGGACCTGCTTGACCGGACATCCCCCTATGCACTCACGGGTTCCATCATCGCCAGGGACAGGGTCGCCATCGAGCGGGCCACCGATAGGCTCCGGCAGTCGGCAGGCAACTTCTACATCAACGACAAGCCCACAGGTGCCGTCGTTGGCCAGCAGCCCTTCGGTGGTGCCAGGGCCTCAGGTACCAACGACAAAGCCGGATCCATGCTGAACCTCTTCCGCTGGCTG
This sequence comes from Chitinophagia bacterium, assembly GCA_010027295.1. Classification (GTDB taxonomy): domain Bacteria; phylum Bacteroidota; class Bacteroidia; order Chitinophagales; family Chitinophagaceae; genus Pollutibacter. Next base: position 2,540 of record RGVM01000191.1, on the reverse strand, counting down.
AGCCCACGCACCATCAAGGAGACCTACCAGCCACCCACCGACTACCGGTATCCGTTCATGCAGGAGCCATAGAACCGAATCCCACATTCCTGATGTCGGAGCAGACGATTATAATGGAGACGGCACAGCTGGAGCTAACCCTCAAGAGGCTCACCCACCAGCTGATAGAGAACCATCATCCTTTCCGGGATACCTGCTTCATCGGTATCCAGCCAAGAGGAGTGGCCGTGAGCGACTTCATCATAGGTTACATGCGGCAGCTACATCCAGAACTGCTGATCGACTATGGCCGCCTCGACATCACCTTCTATCGGGATGACGTCCGCAATAGCATACATCTCCCCAGTGAGACCTTCCTGCCCTTCCCAATCGAAGGCCGCAAGGTTGTTCTCATAGACGATGTCCTCTACACGGGACGAACCATCCGTGCGGCGATGGATGCCCTGCTCGACAACGGAAGACCCTCACGTGTGGAGCTCTGTGTGGTGGTCGACAGGCTCTACAGCCGGCAGTTGCCCATCCATCCAGACTACGTCGGAAGGTCCATCGACTCCATCGTCACCCAGAAGGTCAAACTGTACTGGGACAAGGAGCCCAGGGTGGTTCTTTATGACACGCTCTGAGAAAGTGTGGTTGTAAAATATTGATATCGTATCCGGCCAATCGGTTAACTTCGCCCCCTGATGCAACTTGGCACCAGACACCTGCTCGGCATTCGGGACCTTGCGTCGGCCGATATCGAGACAATCCTGGACACGGCCGTCAGTTTTAAGGAAGTGCTCCAGCGCCCCATCAAGAAAGTACCCTCCCTACGGGACGTTACCATTGTCAACCTCTTCTACGAGAACTCCACCCGGACACGCATCTCTTTCGAAATCGCCGAGAAACGTCTCAGCGCCGACACCGTCAACTTTACTGCCAGCGGATCGTCAGTGTCAAAAGGTGAGACGCTGCTCGATACGGTCAACAACATCCTGTCGATGAAGGTCGACATGGTGGTGATGCGCCATAGCGCCACGGGGGCTCCGCATTTCCTGGCCCGGCATGTTCCGGCGACCATCATCAATGCGGGCGATGGCATCAACGAACACCCCACCCAGGCGCTGCTCGACGCCTTCTCCATCCGGGAAAAGCTGGGTGGACTGGAAGGCAGACGGGTGGCCATCATCGGCGATATCATGCATTCGCGGGTTGCGATGAGCAATATCCAGCTGCTGAAGAAGATGGGGGCCGAGGTCATGGTGGCAGGCCCTCCGACACTCATTCCAAAACACCTCGCCGAGGCCTTCGGCGTACGGGTCGAGTATGACCTAAAGACTGCCCTTCAATGGTGCGATGTCGCCAACGTGCTGCGCATCCAGCTGGAACGCCAGAATCAGGTACTCTTCTCCACGCTCCGCGAGTATAGCTTGGCTTATGGCATCAACAAGAGGCTGTTAGACTCGCTGGGCCGCCAAATCCATATCATGCACCCAGGCCCCATCAACCGGGGTGTGGAACTCGATAGTGACGTGGCAGACAGCGGCCATTCCCTCATACTCGAACAGGTGGAGAACGGAGTGGCTGTACGCATGGCCGTCCTGTATCTCCTATCTGGCAAAAGCTGACTCCTCATCATCCAATCCACCCCGATGCAGCGCATCTGTTTGTTCCCCGGAACCTTCGACCCGATCACGCTCGGGCATGTGGACATCATCCGACGCGCCATCCCTCTGTTCGACAGGATCGTGGTGGCCATCGGCTCCAATGCCGGCAAAGCCCCCATGTTCAGCCCGGAACAGCGCCAGGCCTGGATAGAGGACATTTTCCAGGACGATGGGCGGATCAGTGGGGCCGTTTATGAGGGACTGACCGTGGACTACTGCCGTTCCATCGGCGCCCGTTTCATCATCCGGGGTATACGATACATGAGCGATTTCGAGTACGAGAAGACCATTGCCGATGCCAACAGGGCCCTGGATCCGGGCATCGAGACCATCTTCCTCACCTGCGAGCCGAAATACACGTCTGTCGCCTCCACCATCGTGCGCGACATCCTGCGCAACGGCGGCGACGCATCCCCCTTCCTCCCGGAGGCCGTCACCCGTTCGCTGCAGCAGTTACGTGCTAGGGTCACAAATGACTGACATGAGTATCTGGAAGACCATGCCCGACCTGGAACGGCTCAACCATCCAACCAGGGGGTACCTGGGCACGAACCTGGGCATTGAGTTCACGCGGGTGACCGAGGATTCCCTGGAGGCGCGCATGCCGGTGGACGAGAGGACCCGTCAACCCTACGGCATCCTCCATGGTGCAAAGGGTTTGGTCGACACACGTTGAGGTAATCTATCCCTGTCACAAAACTGTTCTTCTCTTCGTCGTCGGCGCTAGGTCACACACAACCAGTAATCACCCCCTCAAACATCGTTGTCAAAACTGAACCACGTTGTCCTACACATTAGACTGGCTCTTGGAGCCCTCCTCTTGCCGAGAGTGGATGTTGGGGGTCTTGTCCTCGCTCACAGCATAGCGAGAGTCGTTAAACACGCTCTGTGTCA
>RGVM01000020.1 GCA_010027295.1 Chitinophagia bacterium | reverse complement strand
GCCGGTGTTGTAGTAGCTCAGGCCCGCCCGGTGCGTGAACTTCTGGCTCACGTCGAGGCTGACGAGCAGCGAGGCGTGCAGGATCGCCAGACGCTTGCGCGTCGGAGCCGGCTGGTTCGGCGCGGGCACGCTGATGAGCCGCGGGTCGCCGTCGTCCGTGGTGAACTCGTAGAAGTCGGGTTTGATCGCGTAGACGAGCAGCTCTTCGGTGGACGCCATGCCGCCCGGGGTCACCACGTTGGTGTCCCGGTCGTTCGAGGTCCGCCGCGTGAGGGCGTTGTTCGTCGTCGGGATCGGCTCACCAGCGACGTACTGGAAGAGGTCGATCTCGGTGTCGGTGAAGTTCGCGAGCAGCTCGCAGGTGGAGTAGAGCGGGGTGTCGCTCCAATCCACGAAGGCGACCTCGGTCCCATCGGGGAGCCGCATGGTCGTGATCTGGTTGATCGGGCCTGCCATGTTCGTTCTCCTTGATCAGCCGAAGATCAGGCGTTGAAGCCCGGCGTCCCGAAGGCCCCGGTGTTGATGCCCGACAGGGTCACCGTTTCGCCGTAGCTGCCGATGGTGCCGGCGCGCTTCCCCGAGGGGCCCGTGGGCTCCATGACGATGGCACCCATGCCGCGGCTGTACTCGGGCACGATGGCCCCGGTCCCGAGCCGGCGAATACATGAGTGTGAATGTCGATCAGTCCGGGCACCACCCACAGCCCGCGCACCCTTACGGCCTTCTTAGCGGCAGCCGCATCGATCCGTCTCGCGATTCGAGTGACACGTCCATCCCTCACGGCGACGTCATAACGGCCATGCCTACCCGAACGGGGGTCTAGGAACCTCCCTCCTTTCAGCACGATGTCGTTCAACGTGTCGGCGGGATGAGCGCGGGCATGCGCATCAACCTCCGCGGCGGCGAGGACGACAGCGAGTAGAACGGCTATGCCGGTCCGGAAGCGCATGGACTTACTTCGTTTCGCTCCTCCAGTCGGCCGCCGCCATGCCGTACAGGTCCCAGACGACCCGGCCCGCCCTTACGGTCAGCAGGTTCTGGATACGCCTGTCGCCGTCCATGCGGAAACCCCTGACGTCGAGGAACCCGAAATTCCCCTGCTGCACTTCGAACACGCAGATATCGGCCACTGCGCCGACGCCGAGCTGCCCCAACGCCGTCCGGCGTATCACCCTCGCCGGGTAGGAAGTGACGCGCGCGACGACGTCCTTGAGTGGCATGCCCATATTGAGAAACTTGGACATCACGTTGTTCAGATCCTTCATGCCCGCGTTCATGCTCTCCGTGTGTAGGTCGGTGCTGATGACGTCGGGCCAGAAGCCCTGCTCCATGGCGGGCTTCGCCTGCCGGAAGGAGAAGGCCCCTCCCCCATGGCCCACGTCGAAGACGATGCCGCGCTTCTGGGCCTCCAGTATGAAGGGCTTGATGCGGAGGTCCTCATCGACGACAGTCTCGCGGTTCTTAGGACCGTAGGAGTAGGTGTGAGTGAAGATGTCACCAGGACGCAGGTGGTCGAAGAACAGCGACCGGATGGAGTTGGGCGGCTGGTGCTCGCCGAAGTCGACCATCACGGGCACGTTGGAGAGGCGACCGGCGCTAACGGCCCTGTCAACCTGTTCGAAGCCACCCCAGAAATGGGCCGACTTGATACCGACGAGTATGTCGGGATAGAGCCGCGTGATCATGTAGGCCGCCTGTTGCGCATTCATGTCGTCGAGGTTCTGCTCCTCGAAGCGGCTGACCATGCCGGTGCCGGCGATGTTGAGGAAGGCGAGCACGCGGGTCTTGGACCTGTCAATCGTCTGCCGCTTGAACTGAGGGAAGTTGCGCCAACCCGAGGAGCCGGCATCGACGACCGTTGTGACACCCGTGCGGAAGGTGAAGCCGTCGGGGGGCAGACTCGTGTAGCCGTCTGCTATATAGGCATCGGGATGGTTGCCGTGGAAGACGTGCACGTGCATGTCGATGAGTCCGGGCGCGAGGTATTTGCCTTTGAGGTCCACCACCTTCAGTGCCTGGGACGCCGGTATGTCGGGTGCAACGAGCGCAACGGTATCTTTTCGTACGGCAATGTCGAACCGGCCGTCGCGGCCGTTGGCGGGGTCGATGAGATGCCCGCCCTTGAGAAGCAGGTCATATGGTTGTGCCGAGAGGGCACCCGTGAAAAAGACGAGTGCGGCCGCGAGGATGGATGGGAATCGCTTCATGCGGATGAGTTTGTCAGGTAGCGAGTGGGGGGCCGCCTGGGACGATGAATCGGCGCCGGGGCATGGGCCTGTCGGCCCGCGTCGCGGTGAAGCGTGCCGTGCGGTATTCGCCGAGGTGGACGTCGCCGCCGATCTTACCGTCCTTGAAGGTGCCGATGAAGATATACACGAGCTGGTTGCCGGGCTGCCGCCAGGTGCAGCGGAGTCTCAGCTTGTCCCCGTCGATGTATCCTTCCACGGCCATCCGTTGGAAAGTGGCATGGTACACGCCGGAAAGCCAGTTGCCGTCCTGACGCAGCTGGAACCTGTGTGAGCCCTTGCCGCTGAGGAACTCCATCGACACGTCCCAGTCGCCTCCGAACTCGCCCGCCGGTGCGGCCAGTTCGGGCCTGGGGCTCCGCTTGCGCGTGAGTGCCTCGTGCAGCCTGTCGGCCACGACCTTCTCGTCGCCGTCCTGCATCTGTCCGGTCGTCACCTGCACACCCGTGAGGCCGTCGCGCTGCAGGCTGCCGATGGCGATGCGCGGGGGGGTGCGCCCCAGTTCCTCCGCCAGTTCCTCGCCGGTGAGGTGCAGGGCGTCGGGGTTCCAGGTGATAGAGAGGACGGGCGACTTGTTCGACAGCTGGGTGGGTTCTGTGACGGCCAGGGCCAGACCCTTCACGGAAGCGAGTTTTGATTGGATATGCGCAAGCATCCCCAGCCAGCGCTTCCATTCCGCGGCATGGTCACGCTTTGTCCATGTCTCCACGGCGGCGAGCATGCCGATCATCTCCTCGCGTCCGACCTTATTGTCGCGACCGGGACCGTGGTGCGGCGCACTCGCCTGCCAGGCGGCCGAGAGGATGGCCTTGTCGCCCAGCAGGAGTCCGGCGCACTGCGGCCCGCAGATGGCCTTGCCACCGCTGTACGCGACGAGGGTGGCGCCGCGGGCGAGATGGACGTTGGGAATCGTGAGTACTTCCGCCGCGCAGTCGACCAGTACGGGGATGCCACGGGGTTTCGCCAGGGCGACGATGGTCTCGAGGGAGAGCGGGTTATCCTTCTGGCCGGGCTCGTCGGCCAGCATGTAGACGAGCGCCGTGCGGTTGGACAAGGCATCGGCGAGTTCCTGCGGGGTCGATACGTCCACGATGCGTACGCCGATATTGCGGATGGAGTGGTCGTAGGCGTTGCGGGAGCGGGCGGGCACGATCACCTCCGTCTTCTCGAACCCGGTCAGGTCGGGGATGCGTATGAGCTTCTCCGGGTCGCCTCCGGTGACGCAGGCCGCAGTAACATGCTTCAGGGCGGCTGCGCAACCCGAGGACACCATCCCCCATTCTGCTCCGGTGATCTCGGCGAGGCGACGGCCGATGCCCTCCGCCAGTTCGTCGTACTGTATGAAGTTCTGCGAGGCCGCCTCCATGGCGGCCCTCACTTCCGGCCTTTCGATGGAGCCTCCGATGATGGTGAACGTACCCCGGCAGTTGATGATCGGTTCGACGCCGATGGAGCGGAAGATGTTGTCGGCGGGCCGGGCCCCCGATGGTTCCGTGATGGAACCGGCCATCCCGTCCAGGGGCAGTTCCGTTGCAAGGCCCATGACGCCAAGGGTCCGGATGAGGTTTCGTCTGTTCATGTCGTCGATTGTGATGGGTTGTATTTCCATGTCGCTCATCGGAACTCGAGGGTGCCGAAATATTGCGGCAGATGGAAGTTAGGCCTGGGGTGGTCGACGTACGACCATGTCATGTAGTTGGGGTTGGACGTACGGCTGCCCGTCTTATAGAGATTGGCCTTCCAGGATCTCCCGCGGGCGGGCCTCGTCACCGGCGTGTACCGCTCCAGCATGTCGAAGGGGATGCGGTACTCCACCGTCCATGTGACGGGGCCCTCGATCTCGGGATAGACGATGCGGGGCAGGGAATGGGCGATCTCGATACGGGATATCTCCTCGGGAAGTAGGCGTTTCACCTCGCTCATCGGTTTGGTGATGTAGAATATGAGCGGTGTGCCGCCGGCGTTGACTTCCAGGTTGAAGTAGCAGAGCGGCCGCTCGGCATCCGGCGCGAAAAAGAACTCCACGCAGGAGTCTCCCGAGACGTTGCCGTTGTATTCCTGCACCAGGCTCCGCACATACCTGTCCTGCACCCGGAAGATGACATACACATTGTCCCGGTCGTACCCGAGCCTGGCCTCGACGGTGGGTGTGAAGGCTGGCAGGGGACCCATGTGCCGCTCGATGCGTAGGATGTCTGCTCCCTGCCAGGCGGTCTTGTCCCAGTCGCCGTCGATGGCGGGCGGCTTCCTGAACCGCCGCACTTTGTGCACGGAGGGAAGAGGTTGGTCGGGACGGCCATCCGGCGTCATGAGGGTCCGGATAGATCGGACGTAAGGTCGTACCGGCGGCAGCGAGGTCGACTCGGCCGGCAGTGGGGATCGTCCCAGGAGCAGCAACGCCGTGAGGAGGACGGTCATGGCTTGGGCAGTTTGTCCTTCATCCTACGGTTGCGGGGGATCTCGTTGGTGGTGATGAAACCGGCCTTGTTGCCCCAGCTCTGGCGTATGTAGCTGAGGATGGAAGCGAGCTGCCGGTCGTTGAGATAGGCGTTGGAGGGCATGGCTTCGTTGTAGCCGACGCCATTGACGGTGATGGGGCCCGATAGACCGTGTACGACGACCTGGATGAGTCGCTTCTTGTCGCCCGTGACCCAGTCGGACCCCGCGAGCGGCGGGAAGCGGGTGCCGTCGCCCTTTCCGTTGGCCTGATGGCAGGAGGCGCAGTATCTGCCGTAGAGTTGCGCCCCTTCGCCGAGCATCTTGACGGAGAGGTTGTCTCGCACGCTGTCGGGGGTGCGGATGTTGGAGGCGGATGTCTTTCGCTGCATCATAACGGCGAGCTGCTTCTCGCCAAAGGCCTTACGGTCCCCCTTGAACATGATGCGCCAGACCTTCCCCTTCTCCGACTCCGTCACGTAGATGGACCCGTCGGGACCTTGTGCAAGGCCGGAGGGCCGGTATCTGGCATCGCTGGTGTACACGATCGTATCGACGCCAGCGAACCCGTCGGCGAAGACCTCCCAGGGACCGGAAGGCTTGCCTTCACGGAAGGGGACGAAGGCCACAAAGTAGCCGCCCTGTGGGTAGGGGGCTCGGATCGTGGAACCGTGGAAAGCGATGAAGGCGCCGTTGCGGTAGCGTTCCGGGAACTGGTCGCCCGTGTAGAAGAGGATGTCATTGGGCGCGAAGTGCCCCGGGAAGCCGATGAGCGGCTGGTTGAGCTTCGCGCCGTCGCCCTCCTTCCTGCCGTCGCCGCCGTATTCGGGATTGAGGAGTTTCTTCCCCTGCATGTAGTCGTAATAGTAGTACGGCCATCCGGCGTCGGAGCCCGAGTCGACCCGTAGGAACTCCTCGGAGGGCAGCAGAGCGCTGTGCCAGGGTGTGTAGTACTGGGGCCAGGTGCGGTAGAGGTCGTCGCGTCCGTGCTGCAAGGCGTATAGGGCGTCCGTCTCCTCATTCCATGTCATACCCACGATGCTGCGGATGCCGGTGGCATAGCGCACGCCGTCACGCTGCCGCTGGCCGGCGCGGCTGTCGCTGAATCTCCACACTCCGGCGTATTCGGCCAGTTCGGGACATGGCATCTGACCGGGCGAACCCGGCTGGCGGTCGTTCACCTGGCAAGCGTCGCCCGGTGAGCCGAAGGGTACGTACATGTTGCCCTTGCCATCGAAGGCGATGGGCTTGGCGATATGGGAGAAACGCGCGCGCTTGTAGTCGTCCACCAGCAGGCACTCGGTCCTGGCGGTGGGCACCAGGGTCCATGGGCTCAACTTGGTGCGATAGACCTCGCCGGCGGTGGCGAAGTAGAGGTATCCCCGGTGAATCCGCATCGCGTTGCCGTAGTTGCCCGTGTCGGCATAGTCGCCGAAGTAACGCACCACGTCGGCCTTGCCGTCGTTGTCGCGGTCGCGGAGGGCGACGCTTCCGTGGCCCAGCGAGTCAGGCGTCCGGAGTTTCATGTAGACGTCGCCATTGTCGGGATCGCCGGGCGGCAGACCCGACCAGACGTAACGGTCATAGGCGAGATAGGCCACGCTCAGGACGGCCAGGACGATAATCAGCAATCGGGTTTCCCTTGCAGGCACGACAGGTTGTTTTGGATTCGGATGGCCGGATGGCTCGTTGAAAATATGGCTTTATCCCTAATTTCACCCACCATTGAAAAAAATGCGCCTGAGGCACTCAAAGCACCATGACCATGAACACGAATCCTCCCCGCAAGTTGTTTGGGCCTGTATGGCTTGTCGCCATGCTATGCGCAGCCCTTCCCGTCCTGTCGCAGCCCCCCGGCTATCCCCTCCATGAAAAGGTCCGCATCCTCCGGCACCAGTCGATCATGATGCGCGACAACACGACGCTCTACGGTGACGTCTACCTCCCCGAGGCGCCGGGCCGCTACCCCACCCTCGTGATACGTACCTGCTACGGCGTGCAGCGCGAGGGGATCAACCTGCACCAGGATATGTTCAAGTTCGCCCGACACGGGTACGCCGTCGTCATGGTGGACACGCGTGGACGCTACGAGAGCGAGGGACGCTGGGAGCCCTTCCGCGACGAGGCCCTGGACGGCTACGACGTCATTGAATGGGCCGCCCGACAGCCCTTCTCTGACGGCCGTGTCGGGACGCAGGGAGGCAGCTACCTCGGCCACAACCAATGGCGGGCCATGGGGGAACGCCCACCACACCTGAAGGCCGCCTTCCCCATGGTGGCGTCCACCAACATCTACGCCAACTGGATCACCATGGGAGGCGCCTTCCGCCTCAGCTTCAACTATGGCTGGGGCGTGGTCCGGATGCCCAACCGCATCATGCTGCCCCAGTCATGGCACACGGAGCCGTACGCGCCCGCCAACCTTCGATACGACAGCATCCTGCGCCACGTGCCCCTCAGGGATGGCGACCTGCAAAGCGCCGGCTACCCGGTGGATCACTACCGCAACTGGCTGCGGCACGAGAGCTACGACGACTACTGGAAGGCCATCAGCGACGAGGAAAGATTCGACAGGATGAACGTACCGGCCCACACTTTCGGCGGCTGGTTCGACATCTTCCTCCCCGGCACCATCAACGGCTACGTAGGGATGCGCAACAAGGCCGCCACACCCGAAGCCAGGGCCGCCGCCCGCATGGTCATCGGCCCCTGGGGACATGGCGCCAGCACCTCCTTTGGCGAGATGGACTTCGGAGAGGATGCGATGGTCAGCCATACCGACCTCGAGATACGGTTCTTCGACAGGTACCTCAAAGGAATCGACAACGGGATCGACAAGGAAGACCCCGTCAGGATCTTCTACATGGGTGTCAACAAATGGAGGAGCGAGAAGGACTGGCCCATCCCGGGCACCGAGTATCGACCCCTCTACCTCGCCGGCAACGGGTCGGCCAAGCCCGGCGGAGGTCGCCTCGACTTCAGCCAGCCCGCCAAAGCCTCCGCCGACAGGTACCGCTACGACCCCTCCAATCCCGTACCGACCCTGGGCGGCAACAACTGCTGCGGAAGCCCAACCCTTGCGGGGCCCCGCGACCAACGGCCCCTCGAGAAGCGACAGGACGTGCTCGTCTACACGTCAGACACCCTCAAAGAAGACCTGGCGGTGGCCGGCCCCGTGCGCATGCGGCTGTTCGCGGCGACCGACGGGCCCGATACGGACTGGATGGTGAAACTGATCGACGTTCACCCCGACGGACGGTCCATGCCCGTCTCCGAGGGCATCCTGCGCGCGCGCTTCCACAAGGGCCTGGACAAGGTCAGCCTGCTCGAACCGGGCATGACATACCGGTACGACATCGAACTCACCGGGACCGCCAACGTGTTCCAAAAGGGCCACCGCATCAGGGTGGACATCACCTCGAGCAATTTCCCCCAGTTCGACAGGAACCCCAATACCGGAGAGGCGCTGGGGACGGGCATGAGACTCCGCGTGGCCCAGCAGACGGTATACCAGGGAGGAGCGACGACCAGCACCATCATACTACCCGTAGTGCCGGGATTCTGACGCGGCACTCAGTGCCCGCTCGCCTCCTCATAGCCGGCGGGCGGGCGTTTGTGCCAGTACGATGCCAGGATGGATCCGGTGATGTTCATGAGTGGCCCGAAGACGGCCGCCGCCAGGCCGACGGTCGCAATCTTGCCCATCTCCTTTGCGATACCGGAAGCCAGGCCACCGTTCTGCATCCCCACTTCCAGGGCCACCGTGCGACTGTCGCGCTCGGGCAGGCCCAGCAGCCTGGAGAACCAAAAACCCAGGAGGTAGCCCATCGTGTTGTGTACGAACACGAGCAAGATCAGCAATGGCCCGATGCTCAAGAGGCTGTCGCGGCCCGCAGCGGTAATGACGACGATGATCATGGCGATGGCGGCCATCGAGACGAGCGGCATGGCCTTGTCGAGCCAACCGATGCGGCCGGACAACAGCCGGTTGAAGACAAGCCCCGCCCCAATCGGGATAAGAATCATCTTTGAGATGTCGAGCATCATCTTCCACATGTCGATAGACACATAGGTGCCGGCCAGCTGCTTCATCAGGAATGGTGTCATGAAGGGTGCGATGAGCGTGCAGATGGCCGTCACCGTCAGCGACAGTGGCACATTGGCCTTCGCGAGGAAGGACATGACATTCGAAGCCAGTCCGCTGGGTGAGCAGCCGATCAGGATGATGCCGGCCGCTATCTCGGGCTCGAAGCCGCTGATGTTGGCGAGGAGAAAGCCCAGGGAGGGCATTACCAGGAACTGCAACGCCACTCCGATCAGCACGCCCTTGGGCGACTTGACCACCGCAGCGAAGTCGTTCACACTCATGGAGGTGCCCATGCCGAACATGATAATCTGCACGAGCGGGATGATCAGGCCCGAGAGCTTGAACCCGCCCCATTCCGTAAAGTATTGCGGGTAATAGAGCGAGAGTGTCACTGCCCCGAAGATGAGCATGGTGAAGGAGAAACCCTTGAGGCCCTCACTGCCCCGGAAGGCCAGTGCGAGAGAGGCGAAGAAGAAGGTGGCCAGCGGGCCGGCCTCGGAGAGACGGCCCGTCAGCCCGAAGTATGCAGTGGCGAGGAAGGATGCGGCGGAGAAGGCCCAGGCCGCCTTGTGGAGGTTGTTACCTTTCATGCGTGTCGGTTACAGGGAGTCCAAGAAAAGGTATTGTATTGGGTCGGATGATGGGGGATTTCGCCGCTCACTTCCTGGGCAGCTTCTCGTCGCGCTGGGCAGCATGGTAGACGAAGGATGCCACGATGGTGGCGATCTGTTTCAGGTCGGCCTCGATGAGATGGTCGTAGAGGTCCATGTTGCTGTGGTGCGTGCGCGTGTCATACTCGACGGGGTCCTGTATGAACTGGAAGCCCGGTAGTCCGACTGCGTCGAACGATTGGTGGTCGGTACCGCCCGTGTTGGAGATGGTGACGGTGGTCGCCCCCAGGTCGCGGAAGGGTTCCAGCCAGGCTGAGAAGATGGATCGGCAGGCCTCGTTGCCCTGAAGGTAGATACCGCGGATGCGTCCCGTGCCGTTGTCGATGTTGAAATAGCCGGAAAACTTGTCATGGGCGGCCGTGCGGGGCTTACCGGAGGCTCCCCCGAAGGTGTTAGCCACGTACCCGCGTGAACCGAGTAAGCCTTGCTCCTCAGCACTCCAGAGGCCAATGCGAATAGTGCGCCGGGTGGAAACGCCCAGCGCCTTCAGGATGCGCATCGCCTCCATCATGACGGCGGAGCCGGCGGCGTTGTCGGTGGCGCCGGTACCCGCCTGCCAGGAGTCGAGGTGGGCGCCCACCATGACGACCTCGTCCTTCAGCACGGGGTCCGTGCCCGGGATCTCGGCGATCACGTTGTAGCCCTGCAGGTCGGAGGTCTGAAAACGGGTGCGCACGTCGATGTCCATCTTGACCGGGGCACCCGATTTGGCGATGCGGAGGAGCGAATTGTAGTCCTCGAGCCCGACGGCCATGTCGAGGAAGTTCTCGGGGTCCGTGCCCTTGTAGGAGCCGCCCCCCTGGGCGAATACGGTGCCGTCATGGTTGCGGACGGAGCTGGTGAGCATGCCCAGCGCGCCTTCCGCCCTGGCCATTTCCTTGAGGATGTTGAGCACCCGCTGCGGACCGACACCGCGCATCATCTGCTCGCGCATACGCCGCATCTGTGCGGTATCTCGCGGCTGCCGCTGTTGCGCGCCTCCGCGGGCCTGTGCCATGCGCTCCAGCTGTTCGCCGGTATACCGCTCGGCGTCGGGCCGGAAGCTATGTTCATACTTCACGGGCATGTCGGGAATGACGATGCGGCCCTTGAGCCGGCCCCGGTAGGCCTGCAGCGATACGGAGTCCTTGATATCCACGACGATGAGCTCGGCCGAGCGCTGGCGGCGGGTCCCGGAGGTCCAGGTCTTGGGATAGGCCATGATGGGCTTGTAGTAGGGCGTCGTCATGGCGAGGTACATGCGCTCCAGCTCCCAACCCTTGCCGAATTCGCCCCAGGGCTCCTGTCGGGCGGCAGAAAGTCCCCAGCCGCTGAGCGCCGAGACCGCATAGGCGGCGGCACGGCCGTAGCCGGGGGAGTTGGCCAGACGGGGACCCGAGAGGTCGGTCAGGTGGAAGGCGATGTCCATGACCTGGGAGCGGGCCATGCCTTCTTCCCGGATACGGGCCACCATGGTTTCATCCACTTTTTCTGTCTGAGCATGTAGAAAGCCGGCGAGCAACAGGTTCGACACGGCAAAAAGGGCCATCCGCCTTTTCATGAAGGTTGTTTTGATAAATGTAAGCAAGATGGGGAACATCAAAGGCAAATATGCTGGAGACTGCGTTGTCCAACCGGATTCCTAAAGTCGTGTAAAGCAATCGCGGCAATTGATTACTTTGATGCCCATAAATCAAACGACAGATGCGAAAGGCCGCAGCTTCCGTAGATGAGTACATATCCGAGCATTCCCAAACGGTGGGCCGAATGCTGACGAAGCTTAGAGACATTATCAGGGCCACAGCGCCGGAGGCCGTGGAGGGCATCTCCTACAGCATGCCCGCCTACAAACTGAACGGTAAACATCTGGCATTTTTTGCCGCATATGCCAGACACATCGGATTTTACGCCACTCCTTCTTGCCACGAGGCCTTTGCAGCCGAGCTGTCGATGTACAAGACCGGCAAGGGCTCGGTCCAGTTCCCATTGGACGGCCCACTGCCACTTGACCTGATCCGCAGGATGGTCGCTTTCAGGGCAGACATCATCTGTTCCGAAAAATCGAAGGGACAGAATGGGGCTCAACCAACGGGATGAGGCGGAATGCCTGTTAGGGCTGCTCCCCGGCCTTCCCGCCGATACTGCGGCAAACGGCTTCCAGGCATAGTGCCGTGACGATGTCCTCCGACCCGAATGACACGACCGTATCGCTCTTGCCCGCGTCAAAGTAGGCGGCACGCCTATCCCAGGATCCGTCCTCGTTCTGCTTGGACAATAGCCATAAGGCACTCCGAAGGATCCTGCTGTCTTCCACGCCGAAGTCAAGCAATATGCAAATAGCCCTGGCGGTGTCCGTCACCTCTCCGTTGAAGGATCCATCAGGTCGGTAACTGGCGAAGACCCTGTCAACGATGGTGTCCCGAAGTTCCTCCAACCCTTCTACTCCCATGCGGCAAGCGGTAGAGATATGCCGGTACACGGTGAAGGCGTCGCGATACCATCCATACCTGTCGCCCTCCGTCCCTTCGGAGATCATGCGCTTCAGGGCTTCGACAATGGGTTCTGTGGCAGGGCATTCCCCCAACAGCTGCAACATGTATGCGTTCATGGGTACGGACACATCGTCGCGCAGGATGCCGGGCGCCTTTCCGAATAGGGACATCACGGCACGATGACATGCCAAAGACCATACGGCCCTCCAGTATCCTAGAGAGGGCTTCACCCCCCGGCGAAACATCAAAAACGTGTGGAACAAGCCCTGCCTATCCCGGTTGCTGAAAAGGGTGCCTCGCGGGACCTTGACCGACTCCCCCCTCTCCCGAAGAAAGGAAAGGGCCATGGCAGTTGACTGGATGTCCACCGGCATGGAGCGTGTCATACCGTCCGGACAACGGTTGTTCTTCCAAAGGGACCCCGGAAGCCGGTTCGCCCATATGTAACCGGTGATCTTACGAAGGATCCTCTCCGCATCCTCATAAGCGGATAGGTGCAACAAAGACCTGCCAATCATTAGCGCAGGGAGCACCTGGTCGCCTTCATTGCTGAACTGTACTCTGAAACCCTCCATGGATGAGTGGCGAAGGTCCCAGTTCTCGAAACCAAGGGAAGACGCCCGATAGACGTTGAAACCGCCATTGCGCCTTTGACGTGAACGAAGGAAACGCAGCGCCGCCGATATGCTTTCATCGAAATCGCCGGCGACCTTTTTCAGGACAATCCTGGAAGGAGACGCCACGGCAAGAGAGAAGGACCGGCCCTTTCGGGTCGTTGAAAATGTATTCATACGGGTACGTTGTTTTGGAAGAGCAACCTTTCATCCACATCTGGGATAATGGTTTTTCCCCAATGACTCATGCAATATAAGCGCATTGCGCATATTGGAACTTTCAAATATATGAAGAATTGCTGAAGAAGCATAGATATACACATCAAAACGCATTTTTTCCACAAAAAATCGTCAAGGATGAATGACCTGAAGAGGCAAAGACGATACAGAAACCCCATGCCGCCTGCCTGAAGAGGACCGGACGGGCAGTCACCGCCTCCGTCCTGCAGCGGGAAACCGCGTCTCACTCCTCCACATAGTAGCCCGAGCCCACGATGTACACCTCCCCGTCGTGGACAGTCCTCCTGACAAAGGTTCGCTTTCGGGCAGGGACGTTGTCTCCGGGTCTGTACCAGGTCCCCTCAACCCAGGCATCACCCTGACGTATGGCCGCATCGATCTCCTCGCGCACGAGGTCGTGTCCGCCGAGGTCCTTCATGCCCACCAGATATCGACCCTCGAGGAAGGGGTGAACGGGATTCACCAGTTCAAGTCCGGACGGAGTCTCGACGAACACATAGGTATCCATGAACGCGAAGGGTCCCTTCCTGTCGCGCAGGATGGGGAATGCCCCCCGGCCCTTTGCCGCAACCAGGGTGGAGGCCCTTTGCACGAGATCCTCCACCAGTCCGGCATCCATCCTCATACGATAGATGCCGCTTCCGACCACATGGGTGCGACCGTCGGGAAATGTGACCCTGCGTACATAGCTCGACTTCCATACCGGTATGACGCCCCCTGGTTCGGGGTATAGGTAATGGACCCATCCGCCGCCCTGCGGAGAGGCGGCGGCCTCTAGGATCATCCGTAGGATGGGCCTACCCTCGGCGTCGCGGAGGCCCATGTCGTTGCGGCCCTCTGTCTGT
>RGVM01000190.1 GCA_010027295.1 Chitinophagia bacterium | reverse complement strand
TAGCGCTACCCTCACGGCCAATGCCGCATACAACATGTCATACGCCTTCCATACGCCCAACCAGAGCAACTACTCCGTCACGGTGAACTACGCCACCACTTCTGCCGCGACTTTTGCCGTGGAACTCGACGGGAACCTGCTGTCCACGTACACGCCGGGCAGCACCGCCGGAAGCGTGGTGGCATCATCACCTGCCTCGGCAGGCTGTGCCGCTGGCCGGATGCACTCCGTCCGCATCGTAGTGCTCTCCGGAACCGTTACCGTGCACAGTGTCGCCGTCGCACCGGCATCCATGGCGGCCCTTCGGGCGTCGGCTATCGCGACAGCGACACCCGTCGCAGACGGGGGGATCGAGGCCTTCCCCAATCCCGCCCGATACACGCTCAACCTCCGGCTTCCGGCAGGTAGCAGACGCCTGGAGATCCAGGATGTCATGGGGCGCACCCTTCGTGCACAGACAGCCGTTCCGGGTTCCTTCCGACTCGACATCTCCTCACTCCCCGCAGGGATGTATCTGATCACGGTCTCCTCGTCCGACGGGCACAGGTCGGTACTGAGATTCGTCAAGGAGTGAGGATGGGTTGGCCCGAATACAAGAGTCATTGAAGACCATGTATGCGGGCCATTTACCGGATGCATTCGCCCTTGTGTCCGATCCGGACTCATTCGATGAGACTGGATAAGTATTGGCGATTCGCCTCAGGAGTCCTCTTTCGCGGAGTCATAGTCCCCGGTGGTCAGGCCATGGCTGTGGGCCAGGCCCACGATCGCGTAGTAGGTCTTGTCGTCACCTGCGAAGTCGATGAAGCGGATCTCCTTCTCGACCATGTCCAGGCGGATGCCTGATCCGTCCGGCAGTGTCCATTCACAGGAACCCGTCGACATCGTGTCGATGCTCTGGTTCAGGAAGACGGAGATTCTCGAAATCATCCATCCCATCTCGATGCTATCCATGGTCTTTTGTTTTTTTTGATGCTCTTGCCTCTGATGTCATTCACTCATATTTTCAACTATCCATGGACGTTGCACAGTGGCTATTCGATAGCGCGTATGAAGAAACGTCTGCTGTCCAGCAGCACCTGTGTGGCCGACTGGCCCGGCTGGAGGCGCATCTCTGAGGTCTGCCCGTTCTTCGACGAGACGGTGACGAGCAGGGTGGTGCCGCCGCGGTCGATGATCTTCCAGGTGCCGTCGTCCTTCGACTCGTCGGCATAGGAGAACTCCCCGAAACCTCCAGATGTGTGCGATGTCGATGTCTCGAAGTGGAACCTCCCGTTGGCGAAGAGGTTGAGGAAGGCCTTCGTGCTGGTGCCGCCGCCTGTCTGGAGGTATAGCAGCTGCCGTCCGTTCAGTCGCTGGGTCCAGCTTCCATTCGTCGCGCCGGCGCCTGTCTTGGGCGTATTGCCACCTGTAGTCGTACTGCCCTTGTTCGTTGTCGCAGGTGCTTTTGTCACGGGTATCTTGGCGCCCGCCGGCAAGCGTTCCATGGGCAGCGTGACTCCGTCGACAGAGAGCGTGAAATCCTTGCTCCCCCGAGTCATCGTGAAGGAGAACCATTTCTGCTGGTAGGAGTACTCTGCCGTGAAGACCCCCAGCAGGCTGATGCCGCGGATGGGCAGCTTCATGCCGTTGTAGCTGAACTCGCCGGGATACATCCCCTCCTGCTTGGGCTTGATCTCGAGGGCGACGCCCGATCCCCGGTTCAGGTAGGCGCCGACCCACTTGTCGGGCGTCTGGGCGGCAAGTAGCTGAATGGACATTGCGAATCCTGCCGTTGACAGAATCAGACTCCTTCTTCGGTTCATATTTGTCAGCGTGAGCGTTGTCAGGACAGCGCCTCCCGGGCATAGGCCACACACTTGGTCACCTCCTTCACCGCGTCGGACCCGGCCGGCACGGGATACTCCAGCTCGATGCTCGCGGGGAAGCGGTAGCGCTTCGCCTTCATGAGCTGCAGTATCTCCCGGATGGGCGTGTCGCCCTTGCCCCACTCGACGTTGGCGCCGCCGTTCTGCTTCAGCCTCCGATCTTTCAGGTGCATGGAGGAGATGCGGTCGTGCTTCGCCTCGATCAGCGCCAGCAGGCTCGCGGCCGTGTTGCTGCCGCCTGCCGCGATATAGTGGCCGCAGTCCAGGTTCAGCGTATTCCAGGGCGACTGAGCCAGCGCCTCGTCCCAGGCCGTGTCGGTGGCCTGCGTGTGGGCATGGTAGCCCACGTAGATGCTGTGTTTCGCCGCGATGTCGGCCAGCCGCTTCGAATGGGCGGGGTCCTTCGGAAGTTCCACGGTCACCGATGTGGCGCCGAGGGCCTTCCCGGCTTTCATCGCATGCTCGATCTCCCCGTCGCTGTTCCGCTCGCCGAGCGCGTTGGGCTTGTAGGCGTATATCGAGATACCCGCCTTGCGGAACATCTTCCGCAGTTCGACGAACTTCTCCATGCCCACCGTCTCCCGCCACTCGCGCAGCTGGTTGCCCGCCGGCGCCCCGGCGAAGGGCTCAGCCGTGTCGCCTTTCAGCTCCAGGGCGCTGAGGCCGCACTGCTGGCAGTAGCGAATGATGTCGGCGGGCGTCACGGGCAGGCTGCGGAAAGAATACGTGATGGCGCCGACCTGCACGCCGCCGAAGCGCGAGTTGGGCCGAGGTCCGCCGGCGAAGACGGAGGGTCCGGCCAGCAGGCCCGAACCAATGACGAGGGAGTGCCGCAGGAAGTCCCGACGGCCGAAGGGTTGCATGGATGGCATAGGATGGAACGTTTGATGGAAGATAATGAAAAATCAATTGACTGCCGTCGGGATTCAACGCCCGGCGCGACGGAAGCGCCGCCAGGAATGCACCACGGGCGCGAACCCCGTCACCGCCATCGACAGCGTGAAGGCCCACAGCAGCCATCGCCCTTCCAGCAGGAGCGCCGCCATTGCGATAACCAGCCCGCCCCATGTCCAGAGCCGGCCCGCCAGCCGATGCGTGGAGGCCCAGTTGTCAGGGTCCTCCAATGTCCAGGGCAGACGGTAGCCCGTGAAATAGTTCGGCTCCAGCCGTGGCAGGAAAAGCCCCATCCCCGAGATGCCGAGACCGAGGGCCCCGAGGAGCAGTCGGAGGACGGGAAGGCCCTCCCATGCCATGGACGCCATCATACAGCCGCTCAGCAGCGACAGGAAGCCCGTGAGGTAGACGGCGAACGACCGCATCAGCATGGGATGCGTGGAGGAATGACGCTTCGGGTCGATGCGCCGCAGGTTCGTCAGCATCGCAAACAGGATCAGCGATACTACGCCCATGATAGAGGGCCCGAGGTAGATGCTGTCGGGACCGCCCCAGGCGTCTGGACGTCCGTCGGCCCCGAAGTGAACGGGTATCCTCCCCGGAAGACGGGGATGCAGCCAGGCCGCGAAGCACAGCGGCAGAACGATCAGCAGTGCTGCGAGCGCGAGGGCCGTTCCCTTCTTCATGCCCCAAAATACGTACTCCGCACACACGAAGATGTCACGGCTCGGGCCGCCGATGCCTTTCCAAGGATTCCGTACCTTGGACTCAAACAAAATAACCCACATGAGAGCCGTCCTCGTATTCCTCTTGACCGCCGTCACCCTTGGCGCTTCCGCTCAGCCCTCCTTCGAGATACGGGGGAAGGTGTCGAAGATGAAGGACACGGTGGTCAAGGTCTACTTGAATTGGTATGCGGAAGGCAAACAGCACTCCGACAGCAGCGACCTAGTCAACGGCAGCTACCGCTTCAAGGGAACCGTCCCCGGTCCCATCATGGCATCGCTGCGGGCCAAATACCCCGAGCGCTCGGGACGCAGCATCCGTGCCATCAGCTTCCGGCGCGACATCATACAGTTTTTCATCGCCAACGAGAAAATCCGCATCTCCAGTGCCGACTCCTTCGCCAACGCTGCCATTAGCGGCTCCAAGGTCAACGACGAACACGCGAAACTAAAGTCCCTTACCAAGGAGGAGGATGCGAAGATGTCCGAACTCAACCGACAATACTCCGAATACCGGATGAAGAAGGACGAGGCTGGCATGAAGCGCATCGATGAGGAGTTCGAAGCCCTCAGCGCAGAGGTCGGTCGCAAGAACAGGGACTATGTCCTCGCAAACCCGGCATCCCCCCTCGCCATGCACGCCCTGAAAACCTTCGCCGGATACGATATCGACGCGGAAAAGGTCGAGCCCGTCTTCCTCGCCATCCCCGAACAGCAGCGTAACACCCCCTCCGGACAGGAGATGGCCGCGCGCATCGAAAAGGCCAAGAAGACAGGCATCGGCAAAACGGCGCCCGAGTTCACCCAGAACGACACACTCGGAAACCCCGTCGCCCTTTCCTCCTTCCGAGGCCGCTATGTGCTGATCGACTTCTGGGCCAGTTGGTGCGGTCCCTGCCGCCAGGAGAATCCCAACCTCGTGGCCGCCTATGCCAGGCACCATGGGAAGGGCTTCGACGTCCTCGGAGTCTCCCTCGACCAGCCCACCGGGAAGGAGAAATGGATGAAAGCCATCCACGATGATAAACTTACCTGGACCCAGGTGTCCGACCTCAAGTTCTGGAGCAACGAGGTCGCCGTCCTCTACGGCATCCAGGCCATTCCACAGAACTTCCTAATAGACCCGAAGGGTACCATCGTTGGCAAAAACCTCCGTGGGGAAGAACTGAACCGCAAGCTCGAGGAGATCTTGAAATAAGGGACGGTCGCCGTCTTTCCATCGGCCACAGCCGGAGGCCCCAGCGGAACAGCGAGGCGCAGCCCCCGTTTTAGAAACATTTGTTAGGATGGACTAACTTTATTAGTTTTGACAGGCTGCCCACATAGGGCCAGGGCGGCGAAGCGTCATGTCGAAGACAGGACATCCATACGAGTCGCTCAGCGAGGTGCACAGCAGCGTAGACACCACGGTCGTGCGCGGCTCAGGCTGGCGCCGTGCGCTGGCCTTCCTGGGACCGGCCTACCTGGTGAGCGTCGGCTACATGGACCCCGGCAACTGGGCGACCGACATCGCAGGGGGGAGCCGCTTCGGGTACCGGCTCCTATGGGTACTGCTGATGAGCAACCTCATGGCCCTGCTGTTGCAGAGCCTCTCGGCCCGACTGGGCATCGTTCGGGGCCGCGACCTGGCTCAGGCCAACCGCGAGACATACCCGCGCTACGTCAACTACGCCCTTTACGCGCTGGCCGAAGTGGCCATCGCCGCCACCGACCTGGCCGAAATCATCGGCATGGCCATTGGTATCCAGTTGCTGACAGGACTACCGCTCATCTGGGGCGTGCTGATCACCATCCTCGACACCTTCGTCTTCCTGTGGCTGCAACGCCTCGGCATGCGCAAGCTCGAGGCCTTCATCATAGCACTTGTCGCCATCATTGGCGTGTCCTTCCTCATAGAGATCCTCCTTGCCCGGCCGGACCTCGGCGAAGTGGCCAAGGGCTTCGTCCCCTCCCTGCCCAACGAGGACGCCCTCTATATCACCATCGGCATTATAGGGGCCACTGTCATGCCCCACAACCTCTACCTCCACTCGGCATTGGTGCAGACGCGCAAGATCCGACGGGACGAGGCCGGCATGCGTCGGGCCCTCAAACTCAACTTCATCGACTCGGCCGTCGCCCTCAACCTGGCATTCTTCGTCAACGCCGCCATCCTGGTGCTGGCAGGCAGGGTCTTCTACGAGTCAGGTCGCACCGACGTCGCCGAGATACGGCAGGCACACGAGCTGCTCGCCCCCATGCTGGGCAGCAACATCGCCCCCATCCTCTTCGCCGTCGCCCTCATCGCCGCCGGCCAGAGCTCC
>RGVM01000189.1 GCA_010027295.1 Chitinophagia bacterium | reverse complement strand
TCTTCTCTGCCTTTGCGTAAATGCTCAGCGGATGGTCGCTCCAGATCACCAGGTCGGCGTCCTTCCCGGCACGGATGCTGCCTACCTTGTCGTCCACATGTAACATGCGGGCGGGGTTGATGGTCACCATGTTGAGCGCGTCCGTCTCCGACATGCCGCCGTACTTCACGCTCTTGGCGGCCTCCTGGTTGAGGCGCCTCGCCATCTCGGCATCGTCGGAGTTGATGGCGACGTTCAGTCCCACGCGGTGCATGATCGTCGCGTTCTGCGGTATGGCGTGCTCCACCTCGTTCTTATAGGCCCACCAGTCGGAGAAGGTGGAGGCGGCGGCCCCGTGGGCCTTCATCTTGTCAGCCACCTTGTAGCCTTCGAGGATATGGGTGAAGGTGTTGAAGCTGAAGCCCATGCGCTCGCCGACCTTCATGGCGGCGTTGATCTCGCTCTGCACATAGGAATGGCAGGTGATGAAGCGCTGGCGGTTCATGATCTCGACGAGGGCCTCTAGCTCCAGGTCGCGGCGCACCACGCGGTAGGGGTCGACGACGGCGCCCTTCTTTGCCTTCTGCTCGGCCGTCACCCGACGTATCTCCTGCTCGTAGGCCTTGGCGCGGTTGAAGGCATCGGTCAGGACCTGCTCCACGCCCATCCGGGTGTCGGGGAAGCGGGTATTACCCTGCGGCAGAGAGCTGCGCTTCACGTTCTCACCTAGGGCGAACTTGATAAATCCGGGTGCCCCTTTGAACTTGAGCCCCTCGTCGTCGGCGCCCCAGCGCAGCTTGATGAGCTGTGTCTGTCCCCCGATGGTGTTGGCGCTGCCGTGCAGGATGTGCGAGGTCGTCACGCCGCCGCTGAGCTGGCGGTAGATGTTGATGTCATCGGGGTTTAGGTTGTCTGCGATGCGCACTTCGGAAGTGACCGACTGTCCGCCCTCGTTGATGGAGGAGGCGGCGATGTGCGAGTGCTCGTCGATGAGTCCGGCCGTGACATGCTTGCCCGTGGCGTCGATGACCTTGGCGGCGGGGTCCGTCAGACCCTTGCCGACCTGTACGATCCTCCCGCCCTTGACAAGCACGTCGGTGTTCTCCAGGCGGCCCTGCGCCTCGCTGGTCCACACCGTGGCGTTGCGGATGAGCAGGTCCTCCTGAACAGGCTTCTGCGCCCATCCGTAGGGCAGGAAGGGATAGGTGACGGCGCCCATGCGGCCGGCAGGCCTGCGGCGCGCGCTGTCGGCCTTGGCGACCGCGGCCGACTGGAAGGCGGCACTCCATGTCAGACGGTTGCCGCTGCTGTCTTCCCCATAGCCATACCATTCCGCTCCGTTGGATACGCCGCTAAGGCGGTATTGGCCGCGGGCGCGCTTCTCGGGTGCGAAGGAGATGCGGACCATCTTCCCGTCATGGCTGAACTTCGCCGTCAGGGTGTCCTTGCCGATGAGGCTGGCCGAGCTGCCACCCTTTACGTCAAGGGTGAAGTCGGTGGATCCCTTGTCCGACCTGAGTGTCAGGGTGTATGTCCCTTTGATGTCGCTCCAGGCATCCTCCCTCACGGCGTACCTGACGCCTTGCACCCAGTTCTGGAGGATTTGCGTCTGCTCGGCGAAGATGGGTCCGTTGGACACGACCAGGTTAGCGAGCTTTCCGGGGTCGAGGGTCCCGACGATGTCCTGGACGCCGACCATGCGGGCTGGGACGACCGTGAGCGCCTCTATGGCGGCCGTCTCGGAGAGGCCGTTCTCGATGGCCTTGCGGATAGCCGCCGCGAAGCCCTTCATGTCGCGCAGCTCGGCGGTGGTGAGGGCGAAGGATATGCCCGCCTTCTCGAAGGCGCCGGGGTTGGTGGGTGCCATCTCCCAGTGCTTCATGTCGGCCAGCGACACGAAGCGCGCGTCGTTGGGGTCCTCCACGTCCATCGCCACGGGGAAGTTGAGCGGCAGAATGAAAGAGGCTTTCGTCGATGCCATCTCGGCTATGCGCTGGTACTCGTTGCCGCCTGCCTTGATGATGTATTGTACACCGAACTCGTCGCCGATGCGGTCGGCACGCAGCACGTTCCACTTGTCACTGGCATCGAAGACCTGCGGGAGGTCCTGTGACGCGTTCCATGCCTGCAGCGTGAGGTTCACGCCCTCGCCCTTGTTGTTGTTCCGGTACCAGCCCGCGTCGAGGTAGCTCTGTCGCAGCAGGCTGATGGAGCCCATCATGGAACTCGGATAGCTCTGCTGCGAGCTGCCCTTGTTGAACGAGTAGTGGGCCGAGGCGCGGGCCTTCAGCATCTCGAGGTTCTCCTTGCGGTTGCCCAGCGTCACCACGGCGCCCGTGCCGCGGGCGATGCCGTCCTTCTGATGCGTGAGGACGGTGCCGAAGCCGATGTCGCGCAGCGCCTTGGCCCTGGACTCGTCGGCCGCGAACAGCTTCGAGGCCTCCACCTCGGGACGGATGGCCTGGTTCCATCCATAGGCCCCCTTCTGCGAGGAGGCGAGCTGGACGCTCCTGAAGTCGAAGCCGCCGCCGCCGGGACGTTGCGACTGCGCAGGCATGCCATAGTCGGCGAACACGTCGATGAAGGAGGGATAGATGTGCTTGCCCTTGCAGTCGACCACGACGGCGTCGGAGGGGACGGCGATGCCGTTGCCCAGCGACTCGATCTTGCCGTCGCGGATCAGAAGGGTGGCGTCCTCCAGGACGGTCTTCGCATCCCTGTGCACCGTGGCGTGCGTGAATGCGTAGGCACCCGATCGGTTGTCGGCGACACCGTTTACCGAAAAGGTGCTCTGTGCCATGGTTGGGATGCCGACCGACAACCCCCACAGCAATGGCAGGATTCTTCTCATGTCATTCATTTGGTGATTGCGTCAATATTACTTGAAAATCATGATTCCATACGCCGATAATACAGGAACGGAAGGGCGTCGATGACATATCCCGACGGTCATCGGGTCTCATTCCTGCCTTCCGGCCGGTTGACGAGATAGACGCCGAGGAAGATGGCCAGCCCCGATACGATATGCCGCCAGGTGAACGACTCGCCCAGGAAGACGGCCGCCACGGCCGCCGCCACCAGGGGCTGGATATAGATGTAGGAACCGGTGGCGGAGGGACTGAGATGGCTCAGGGCATGGATGTTCAGGACGTAGGCCAGCCAGGTGGCCATCACGGCCACGAAGGCGATGGCCAGCAGCTGTACCGCCGTGAAGTCGGCCCAGGGTGCAGCCACGAACTCGCCCCACCCGAAAGGCAGTATGCCCAGGGTGCCGACCGTGAACACCCAGCGCATGACCTGGGCGGGCGAATACTTTCGCATCAACGGCTTCACCGTCACGAAATAAAACGAATACGAGACCGAGTTCAGCATCACGAAGACGTCACCAATGAGCGCATCGTTCCCACCCACTCTGGAACCGGCCCTACCCGTGATGAGCCAGGCTGCCCCACCGATGCCGCAGACCAGTCCCGCCATCCGGACCACCCCCAGGCGCTCGCCGAACAGCAGGTAGGCGATCAGCGTGATCACCACGGGCGTGGTGAGCTGTATCAGCGTCGCATGCATGACCTGCGTCATCGACAGCCCTTTAATGAACAGCAGCTGGTTGATGCACACACCCGTGAGGCCGCAGAGGAGGAGCGACGCCACATCCTCCCTGTCCGGCCGCCATGAGCCCTTTTCGAACGGAAGGAGCATCCAGGTGATGGCGACCGTCGACAAGACCCTCACGACATTCTGCCCGAACGGGCCTATCAGCCCGGGCGTCACCATCTTCACAATGGTATAGTTGACCGCGAAAATCAGGTTGGCCGTCAACACCGACGCATGCGCACGTAGCCTATCCGACATGGGTTCCTCCCTTCTTTCGACGAATGTTCTCCAACATTTCCTGAAGCTTCACGCGATGTCTGTCGAAATCGAATCCGCCTCCCGGAGCGCGGCAGGCCCCTGCCATGCGAAGGGCCTCCGACAATGTGAAAGCCTCCTGCGACAGGGAAGGGAACAACCCGGTGGCGCAAAGATGCCTTGCCAGGTACTCCTGCTCGCCCTGGCCGGGTGTCGGCACGAGGACGGCAGGGCGACCCATCCGCACGAGGTCCATCACCGTGGAATACCCGGAACGGGAAATGACGAGCCCCAAATCGGAGACGAGTGCCTCCAGCTGCCGTGCCGGCAAATGGTCAATCCATTCCACACCATTCCCATCCGTATGCCGATGATCGCTGCCAGGGAGTCCGCGGACCACTACTACGTCACCGGCAAAGGTGGCAAGCTCCCTCCTCAGGATCGACTCGAAGATCGTCCGCTGAGGCTCGGGCCCGGACAGGAGCATGAGCAGCCGCGAGGCCGCCGGAGCTCCGAGGGCTGCAAACCTGGACAGGGGGCCGATATGGGTGACATGCGCCGGCATGCGTCCGTGACAGAGGTCACCGGCGAGGTTCGGCTCGTACGGCATATCAGGCACCCACACGGCATCGAAACAGCCCAGCATCCGCCACAACATCGGACGCAGCAACACATCCATCAGCCGACGGCCCGTGCGGATGCGCACCTGGTGTGTCAGGATCACGGCGTGCACACGCGCATGGAAGAGGCCATAGCGGTTGTCGCTCACCACGATATCCCACCGATGCGCACGCATCGCGGCACGCAGCCAGAGATGCTCCCGGAGGATGGCCTGCAGGATGCGTGGCAGCTGAAATGCCATCTTCCGGAAAAATTGGCTTCCTTTTTGTGGATATCTAATCCGATATCCCGGAATGTCGAGGACGACAAGCTCGGGGAACTCCGCCCTCAGGAGGGACTTCGAGGCATCCGAAGCGGCAATTGTCACTTCACAGCCCTCATCCAGGAGGGTCCGTATCAGGGGGATTACCCGTGTGGCGTGGCCCAGACCCCAGTCGAGCGGACTCACTAGGACCCGCAGGGCCCGGGGCGGAAAGGCATCCGAGATGGAATCCGACAAAGAGAAATGACCCATATCCGACATATCACTGGATGATGAGGCCGAAAAAAGCTAATTTCATCACGTCTAACATTGCATACATGAACCGATTGCTGACTGCCTTGTTTTTGATCCTGGTGCTATCAGCAGCCTCCTGTACCGCGTCCAGGAACGGCAACTGCGGATGTCCCTCGAAGCGGGGGATGGTGGGATACTGACGACGCGCAACCGATATACCTATCATAATGAAGCGTCCTAACAGGGATCTTCTGGTGTTGGTCAAGAAGCGCTCCATGACCGACGAGGCCATCGAGCGGGAGGTGGAACTCATCAATCGCCTCCTGTTTGCCGTGGAAACCATCGACAACCTCTGCGTCTGCTGCGAATGCATCGATTTGGACAAACGCCGCATCTCACACACCCGGAAGCAAATCGTGCAGAGCCTCCGGGAGAAGCCCTCCAAGCCCTTCGTCTTCGTCCTCAACCTCAACTGACCGCCCTTCCCGGGTGATCGTCCCGTACTCCGCCTTTCGCCACTCTTTTTCCCGTATCATTCAAGGACCGCGAGTGCCTGTTTCAGGCCTTTCAGCATGTCCTGCACCTCTTCGACCCTTACCGTGCCCACGCTGAGCCTGTACCAGGGCGTCGATGGGTCCATGCCGAAGACATGGAAGGGCACCAGCGCCAGGCCCGCCTTCTCGAGGAGATACCGGGTGACGTCGGCCTGTGTCTCCAACTGGCGTCCGTCAGGGGCGCGCTTCCCCTTGAGATCGACCTTCACGGTCAGGTAGATGGATGCCTGCGGAGCCATAGAATCGACCGGCTGGCCGTCCTTCTTCAGCTGCTGGAATCCTTTGTGGATCTTGTCCAGCCGCTCATGTATCCCCTTCTTCAACTGCCTGAGGAACTGGTCGACGGACCCC
>RGVM01000188.1 GCA_010027295.1 Chitinophagia bacterium | reverse complement strand
GCACCCCCGGCGGCGGCAAGAAGCCGGGCCAGAGCATGCCCGGACCCGACACAGAGGGCACCGGCAACGCCTGCGACCGCATGCAGTCGTTCGTCAACCGCTGCGAACGCAACCAGTGGCAGTCCTACGAGTGCGAGAATTTCATCCGCACCGTCAACAACTGCGCCGGAGACATCACCGTGGCGATGCCCGCCCCCGATGGGGACATATGGGCGCTCGGCTGCCGGGGCGATTCCAGCCGGGCACGACAGGATGCCGCCCGGATCCGATGCCAGCAGCAGGGACTCATCGCCATGCCCAGGCCCGGCGGAGGAAACATCTGCGGGACGGGCAACAAGAACATAGACATGACCGGTTTGACAGAGCCCGACCCCCGCGTGATCAACCCCACGCGCGGCGACTTCCGTTCTGCGGGACTTGCCAAGTCCGCCAACATCCGCGAAGTGGGACTGGCAGATGTCAAGTCGGTCGTGTCCTCCGGCAAGCCCACGCTGGTGGTCTTCATGGACCCCGACTGCGGCTCCTGCCAGACGATGGCCAACACCATCCAGTCACCCGCTACACAGGGCTCGCTTGCGGGCTACGACGTGGTCATGGTCGATGTGGGCAAGAACCCCGCCGCCTTCTCCCAGTACGGCGTCAACTTCGTCCCCTTCTACTTCACGGTGAAGAACGGGAGGCCGTCCGACGTCACCGGCGGTGCGATGGACGAGAAACAGTTCAATCGATACATGAGCAATAACAAGTGATCATGCGGACACTCCACACCCTGTCGATAGCGGCACTTATGGCCACGATTATATCCTGTCTGTTGCCGCAATCGTACCTCCGGGCGCAGGACCAGAACCAGGGTCAGAACCCTGACAACACCCGTTTTTCGCCCCGCGAGTTCAGCATCCCGCCTTCGCCGGTCTTCGACCTGATGTCGATCACGCCCTCGCAGGTGAACAAGATCTCCGACATCAAGGACTTCAAGGTGGACTGGTCGTTCAAGACCTGGCGGCTGAACCCCAATCTGGCGCTGCAGGCGCAGCCCATCTGGGAGATCATGTACAACCGGAAGAGCATCAGCAAATACTACAGGGCCAGTCAGCTCATGCGACGTCTCGCCTCCATAGATGTCTCGCTCGGCACGATCGTCAACGAGGACAACGACCGTCGGCTGGGGTATGCCGTGAAGATGAACCTCTTCCGGCAGCGCGACCCGCTGCTACAGCAGGAGGTGTACGAGGGCATCGACGAGCGGTATGAGCAGGAGGAGAGGGAGCTCACCACGAAACTCAAGGACCTGAACCACCAGATTGACACGTCCAACAGCGTGCTGGAGCGTGCGGCCATTCGTAGCCAGCTGCGCCAGACGGAGGAGCAGCTGCTGGGGCTGGCTATGCGCCGCCGCAATGAAGTGAGCCAGCGGGCGAGGGCCTACACCGAGGAGTACTGGAACGCCGGCTATCTGGACTTCGCCTACGGGCGTGTGAACACCTACCAGGTCGACAGCGCGGGCCGGCTGAAGACACTGCGTCTCAATCGCAACTCGGGTTGGGCGATGTGGCTCAACGGCGGCTGGGGCATCGGTCGCCGGCTGTTCGTGGCCGGTCTCATCCGCAACAGCTGGTACGAGGAACAGCTCGACTTCCAGATACGCAATCTCTCCACTGGCGGGATGGTCGTCCAGAAGGCCGTCACACAGAACAGTCTGCTCAGCACCGGCCTGAGTCTGCGCTACGGCGGCCCCATCTACAACTTCTTCCTGGAGTTCTTCTACGAGCGCAAGAAACTCAATACGACCGACGAGGCGCTGAAGGAGGCATTCACCAACCCGGCCGGCTTCGAAGTGGTGGGCACATCGGTGAAATGGACGGCCGTGAACCCGAACAATATCACCTTCGGGGGCGACTGGCGCATCAACCGCAATGTGGCCATCAACTACGGCATCCGGAGCATCTTCGACGAGAACTGGAAGTTCACGAGCATGCAGCCCGTGGTGACGGTGTCGTGCATGATGCGGTGAGGATTCGCCTGGGGGTCATAAAGACTCCGGTTATAGATGGCAGGGATTTGTGCTTGAACTCACGCGCCATCATTTGAATATCCTGTTCAGTCCCGGAAAGCTCTGAAAAGGGTGCCGTACCTTTGTTCAGAACCGGCCACCGATGATCAAGCGTTCCCTCGTGCTGCTGTCGACGGCATCCCTTGTATACCTCTTCCTCGACCAGTACGTCATCTGTCCGACCTACCGCTTCGACGCGCCGCAGCCCTTCCGCGGCGAGCGTTTCCACAATCCGTATGCCGACTACCGGTCTCAGGAGTGGACCTTCGCAAACCTGCATGCGCATACGGCCTCCTGGCTGGGCGTCACCAACGGGTCAGGCGGTCCGGAGGACCTGCATGCCGCCTACGACTCCATGGGATATGGTATCCATGCCGTGTCCGACTACATGCGCATCAACCACCATGGGGAGGGTTCCCCATCATGGGTCCCGGCTTACGAGCACGGCCTCAACATCCCCAAGGCGCACCAGCTGGTGGTGGGTGCACGGCATGTCACCTGGAAGGACTATCCCTTTCCGATGACGCTGTCGAACCGGCAGGACCTTCTGGACAGGCTTTCCTCCGACAGCGGTGTGGCGGTCATCATCAACCATCCCGCCATGCGGATCGGCTATAATGCCACCGATCTGAAGTTCCTCTCCCACTACGATGCGCTGGAAGTGCTGAATGCCTATGAGATCGCCTTCCGCTATTGGGATACGGCGTTGTCGAACGGCCACAGGGTCTCGATCGTCGGGAACGATGACACGCATGATGCCGGCAACCGACGCTCCATCGGACGCTTTGCGACGCTGGTGCATGCCCCCGGACGGCGTTTGTCAGAGCTCGTCAGCGCTCTCCGCCAGGGGCGGACGATAGGGGTGCAGATCCCCCAGCGGCCGGAGATGTCGTTCCAGGAAAAAGCAACGATGCTACGGAATGCGGACACCCGACTCCGTCGGCTCCGGGTGGACAGTGCCGCCTTGCAGGCGGAGTTCTCGGCGATGGTGTACCAGCTGGAGGTGGTGGGCCAGGGAGGCGTGCTACGCTGGCGGGCGGACAGTCTGCAGACGATGCACCTGCCCATACGTCCGGACGACACGTATCTGCGGGTGTCGTTCTCGACACCGGACGGGATCCGGTATCATCTCAACCCCGTGTGCCGAACGGGGGGGGAGTCGGCCCAGCGGTGACTGGCCGTGGATGTCAACATCCCGACATCCCGATTTCCAAGATCATCCAATTCAGTATTCCAGCTCGGCCTCCAGCAACGACTGGCTGCTGACGGCATCTATCGGGGAACGCCCCATGCTCATGAGCAGCATGTTGGTACGGAAGAACAGCTCCGTACCATGCGACAGCGAGAGGTAGTCGCCCTTCCGCCACAGGTCGATCAGGCCTTCCATATGTGCATGCCGTTCCGTTTGATGGAGCATGAACTCCAGTCGGTCGAGTTCCGAATCGGTCAGATGCGCGAACACGCCGTGTCTGGACAGGAGCAGGGTGTGCTTCATGATTTCCATTACCATATGGTGCGTTTATGCTGTCAAGTTAAATTTATTCCCAGGTTTGTCAACCGGTTTTTTCATCGGCTGGAAGTCGATTGTATACAAATTGTTGATAGACTCGGACAATGTTTTCCGTGAATGAAGGGATGATTAAATCTGTGAAATTTCCGTATCAACAAATTATGAAATGCAAAAAATGAATGAAAAAAAACACCCAGTTCATCGCGTCACGTGTGATTTGCAAAAAAATCACCATGAAAAGATTCGCATGCATGCTGGCAATCCTTTCCGCAGCAGTCTCCTGCAAGAAGGAAGGGTCCGGCACTCAGGTCCAGATGGCAGAGTTGAAGAACAGGTCGAAGGCCCCCGCTTTCGTGGAGATGTTCCCCGAGTTCTCGTCCGTCAGTGTCTACACCCTCATCAGCACCGACGACACGATCCCGGGCACGCCTTCATTCGTTTACGGAGGTGCGCCCGACGGCCAGGGATTCATGAAGAATCCCGACGGTAGCGGCTACATCATGGTCACCAACCATGAGAATACCTGGGCTCTCTCCCGCGTGTACCTCGACAACAAGCTCAACCCGGTGAAGGGTGAGTACATCCTGGACACCGACGGCGGCATGTTCCGCCTCTGTTCCGGCTCTCTCGCCACGCCCGAGGAGCACGGGTTCCCCCGGGCCACTTTCCTTACCACCGGCGAGAGCAACGTCAACGCCATGACGCACGCCATAGACATGGTCTCCACGGCACAGCCCAAGGACCAGTCGAGGGTCAAGCCCGCCCTCGGAAAGTTCAGCGGTGAGAATGCCGTCCCCCTGCCCAAGGATGCCTATCCCGGCAAGACGGTCATCATCCTCGGTGAGGATGCCGGCAATGGTCAGGTCTACCTGTATGTGTCCAACACCCCCGGCGACCTCGACAACGGCAAGTTCTACGTCCTGCGCCGCGTCGACCAGAACCAGATCGAGACGGCCATGACCAAGGGCAACACCTACAATGTAGAGTTCGTGGAAGTGCCCAACGCCAAGAATCTCACCGGCACCGAGATCGAGAACCTGATGAACCCGATGAAAGCCATCCAGTTCGCCCGGGTGGAAGACCTCGACTACCGCAAGGGTGGTGGTGCCAATGGCCGCGACCTGTATTTCGTCGCCACCGGCATGGCCGGCACGACCGAGAAGACCTACTGGGGCAGGATGTACAGGCTCCAGATGGATGCCGCCAACCCCCTCACCGGCAAGCTCCAGGTCGTAGCCGACGGGGCCGACGACCCCGGCAAGGACATCATCAACCCCGACAATGTCTGCGCCACCGACAATTTCGTGTACATCCAGGAGGACGGTGACTCCTTCTTCCCCAGTGCCACCCACAACTCGTGGATCTGGCAGTACAACATCGCCAACGGGAGCAAGAAGCCCTTCATGGAGATGAAGAACCGCACCATGGCCGGCACCAAGTACAACCCCACCAGCGACATGCGCTACGGCCTGTGGGAGCATGGCGCCATGATCGATATCTCCGATATCATCGGCGTCAAGGGTGCCTTTACGATCAACATCCACGCCCACTCGTGGGTGGAGGGTGACAAGTTTCTGAATCCGAGCAAGGCCACGTCTGTGCAATCCTACAAGTCCGGTGGCCAGACCCTCATCATCACCAACGTTCCCAAGTAATTCCCGCACCACTATCAAAGACCCAAGGCGTAAAGGCCTTGGGTCTTTCTTTATCCACAATAACCCATAGACATGCCATTTCGGAAGCATACCCTCTGGATCATTCTCTCGCTGCTGGCCGTCGCATCCTGTGCGCGACGGGGTCCTGAAGCGGGTGACAGGTCTGTACACTCTTGGTTCGACCAGCGGTCGGACACGCTCCTGGCCCGACTCGGGCATATGGCGTACCTGGTGGAAGGCGGGGCGGATGCGGAGCGCATCCGGCTTGCATATGACTCCTGCCGCGACGGGTACAAGGAGATCGAGGCGGTCGTCGAGTACTATTTCCAGGGATTGGCCAAACGCATCAATGGCCCCGCATTGCCCGACATCAAGACCGACGACAACATGGTGTTCCCGCCCCACGGCTTCCAGGTGCTCGAATCCGTCGTGTATGGTGAATTCCACGACAGCCTGCGGGTGGGTCTGCTCAATGAGATCCGGCTGCTGCAGACCGATCTCCGGTTCGCCAGGTCCAACTTCCGCGAACAGTCACTGCTACCACGTCATCTCCGGGAAATGCTGCAGCACGAGCTCATCCGGGTCGGCGTTCTGGGCGTAACCGGCTTCGATGCGCCTGTCAGCTTCCGCTCGACCCGCGAGGCTGTCTGCGCGC
>RGVM01000187.1 GCA_010027295.1 Chitinophagia bacterium | reverse complement strand
GAGCCGGAGCGCTTCGAGCGCATCATACCCATCGCCACCAATGCCTGCCACTCGGCCTGGGGCCGTGCCTTCAACGCCTCGCAACGCATGTGCATCGAGGCCGATCCGACATGGACGGAAAGCCGTCCCGACGCCGGCTTGGCGGGCATGAAAGTGGCCCGCTCTCTAGCCCTGCTCAGCTACAGGCACTACCGAACCTACGAGGCGAAGCAGCCGGACGACGCAGAAAAGATCGAAGGGTTCCGCAGTGAGTCCTACCAGCGCTACCAGGGCGAGAAACTGGCGGCACGCTTCAACGCCTTCAGCTACCACGCCCTCAGCAAGGGGATGGACGCGCACCACCTCGAACGCAGGAGGGGCCCGCTGGAGCAGGTGCTGGCAGGTATCCGCGCCCGTACACTGTCGATCGGCATCGATACGGACGTGCTGTTCCCGAAAGAAGAGCAGGCCTTCCTCGCGAAGCAAATACCGGGAGCACGCTTCGCCCTGCTGGAATCGGACTACGGGCATGACGCCTTCCTGGTGGAATACGAGAAGATGGAGGACATCATTAGGCCGTTCCTGGGTAACTGGTAAAGGAGTGCGATTTCTTCAGATACGCAAACAGGCGATGCCTAACCACAAGTCAGCCCCTGTGAGGACATGGGGCATTGCCACGTGATCTTGAATGCACAAAAACCTCATCCTCCGCCCTCCATGTTCTCGATGAGATCTTTCACGATACCATCCAATGCCTGGGCCTTGTCTCGCAGGGTGGACAGTTGCATCGACAGATCGATCGCTGCCAGCGTGGAACGCTGCGTCATGAAGAGGAAGGCGCAGGAGTCGTCGATGTAGTACGTGACCTCGTGTCCGTTTGCCGGTTTCGGCGTCTCGGATGGGCCTCCCCAGAGGATGGCCAGTTCCTCGCATCCCAACACGGCCTTGATGGCTTCCTCGCGCTCCGTCAGGGCTTCCTCCATGAGTTCGGCGGTGTCCTCCCATTCATCGCCCGTGGCGGATGGAACCCGTTTGGGATCGACCACCAGGGAGTCGATATCGAAGTTGAAACCGAGACGGATCTCGTCATCCATGTATCGGAACAATTCAACGCATTGAAGCCGTTCCATCCCTTCGAACGGGATTTCGATCCAGACGCTTTCGTCCTGCAGGGCGATGACGTCCCCAAGCGTGGCATCCACCGGGATGGCCACTTCTTCATAGACTTCGCCATTGTCGTCCCGCAGGGATACCTGAACCAACGGAGTACCATCAATATTTGTCATGGATGGGAGTTGAATGTGGGAGTTGGCTTTCTACAGGGACAGGATTTTATTTTTTCTCGAGCAGCGATGCTATTTCCAGCCATCTGAAGATATCATGCCTAGGCCATGTTTACCGAAAGGAAGCACGGGGTTCCATGCATATCAAAGCCGGTAGCCGTACCGCACTGGAGGATGCAGGAGAGCGGAGGCCTACTCTTCCCTACGGCTGTGGCTTCTGGAAATATGGCACGCCATCGCTCGGCACCTCTTCCTTCTGCTGCCAGTAGGCGAGTGTCACCACGCGGCCCTCGGGACTGCGCAGCAGCCGTCCGAAGATGGCGTTGACGGCATTGAAGGTCACGTCCGTCACACCGACGGTGAAAGTGGCCGGTGGCTCCGGCGCGGGCGGTGGCGGCTCCTCTCCTTCCACCGGCTTGGGGGCCGCGGCGGCCTTGGGTGGAGGCGAGGGCGTCACCACGACGGTGTAGCCGTTGCCTTCCAGGATATACCTGATGAACTCGACCCGTTCGGGCGACACGTTGCGTTCCACGACGGCGCATCGCCGGCCGTCGAGCTCCTCGAAGGGATGGTTCGCGTTGATAGCCATGTTGCGTGGGTTGGTCAGTTCAGGGTGGAGATATGGTCGTACATCCAGCTCAGCACGCCGGCCAGCACGATGCCAGCGGCGCAGACGAGGAGTCCCAGCCGCTCGGAGGGAGCCGGGACGATGGCCTCCATCGGCCGTTCTGCATCGGAGAACATGAGCCGGACGATACGCATGTAATAGTAGAGCGAGACGGCGATGTTGATGGCGGCGGCAACCACGAACCAGTAGTCGCCCTGCCAGGAGCCCTCCACGATGAGGAACATCTTGGCGAAGAAGCCCGCCGTGGGCGGGATGCCCGCGAGCGAGAAGAGCGCCAGCGCCATCATCCAGGCGAGGAATGGGTTCGACTTCGCAAGACCTCGGTACGAAGGGATATCCTCGGCACCCGTGCGGGCCGACACCAGGGCCGCCACACCGAAGGCGGCGAGGTTCGAGAAGACGTACACCAGCACGAAGTACGTGATGGCCGAGACGCCGAGGGGCCGGTTGCCCGTCATGCCCATGAGGATGAAGCCCACCTGCGCGATCGAGGAGAAGGCGAGGAACCGCTTGATGTCCTGCTGACGCAGCGCGAAGAGGTTGCCGATGACGAGGGTGGCCAGCACGACGACCATCAGCAGCCGGTACCAGGCGTCGCTCATGGACGCGAACATGCCGTGCAGCAGGTTTACGACGACAAACGCCGTCGCCCCCTTGGAGGTGACCGAGAGGTATGCTGTCACGGGCATGGGCGAGCCCTGGTACACGTCTGCCGTCCACAGGTGGAAGGGGACGGCCGACATCTTGAAGGCGAAAGCCGCGAAGAGGAAGACGAAGGCCAGCGTCTGCAGGCCGCCGCCGTCGATGGCGGCGGTGATGCCGGCGAAGTCGAGGCTACCCGTCGTGCCGTACACCAGCGAGATGCCGAACAGGAGGACGCCCGAGGAGAAGGCCGAGGAGAGGATGAGCTTCATGGCACCCTCGGAGGAGCGCTTTCGACCGAGGTCGAGGTTGGCCGCCGCCGCCATGGGGATGGTGGCAAGCTCCAGCGAGAGGTAGAGCATCAGCAGGTTGCCGGCCGAGACCATGAAGCACATGCCCAGCAGTGAGGAGAGCATGAGGATGAGGTACTCGGGGAGTTGCTCCGAGCCGCGATGCCAGTCGGCGAAGAGCAGCGTCACCATCCAGGCGGCGAAGAGCAGTATCGACTTCTGGAAACCCGCCAGCGGCCCGGCCTGGTACATCCCGCCGAAGAGCGGTCCCGACCCGCTTCCGGTCACGGAGAGGGCCGTCGCGACCAGCAGCAGGAGCTGCACGAGCGAGAGCAGGGTCGACGGCGCCACCCCCTTGCCGAGGCGCAGCAGCAGGACGGTGAGCAGGATGGCTGTAACCATCCATTCCGTCTTCATACTTAGCAGGAGTGCTTCCATATCCGTTCTGGGTTGGCCCCGAGGGGCCGCTTTCGATTTTTTTATCTGTGGTCAGGGTGTCGAGGTCCCGAGCCGGGTCACGATCGCGGCGGCATCGGGTCCCACCAGGTCGTTCAGCCATCCGGGCGCCAGTCCCATCGCGAGGATGCCCGCGGTGAGCACGAGGGCCGCGGCCTTCTCATACCAGGCCGCATCGGTCAGGGCCGCATGGGCCTGGTCGCGCAGCGGCCCCATCATCGTCGCCCCGATGGCGCGGAGCACGTAGACGGCCGTGACGACGATCGACATGGCGGCCAGCACGGTCGCGCTGCGGTGGAAGGCGGTGTCCCTCTCCCATCCGCCGACGAAGACCGACATCTCGGCCACGAAGCCGCTGAGGCCGGGCAGTCCGAGCGAACTCAATCCCGCCAGGAACATCAGCACCGCGATGAAGGGCATGGGCTTCATCAGTCCACCCATCTCGGCGACCTGCCGCGTGTGGGTGCGTACGTAGACCATCCCTATCACGGCGAAGAAGAGGGCCGTCATGAGGCCGTGCGAGACCATCTGCAGCACGGCGCCGGCGACGGCCGCCTTCGTCAGCATGCCGATGCCGAGCAGCACGAAACCGCAGTGGCTGACGGACGAGTAGGCGTTGATATACTTCAGGTCGGTCTGCATGAGGGTGACGAAGGCGCCGTAGAGGATGGCGATGACGGAGAGCCCCACTATGGCATCGCCATAGGCCAGCGCCCCTTCCGGCAGAAGCCATACAGCGGCACGGAGGCAGCCGTAGCCGCCGAGTTTCATCGAGATGCCGGCGAGGAACATGGAGCCGGCGGTGGGGGCCGAGGAGTGGCCATCAGGCACCCATGTATGGAAGGGGAAGAGGGCGGTGAAGACGCCGAATCCGATGAAGATGAGTCCGAAGATGGTCACCTGAGTGTCGGCGGGCACGTCCCACTCGACGATGCGGAGCATGTCGAAGGTCCACTGTCCGTCGGGTGCCGAGAACATGAGGGCGATGATGCCCATGAGGATGGCGACGGACGCGCCCATGAGCATGATGGCGAGCTTGTTGGCGCTGTACTCCTTCCGGCCGCTGCCCCAGAGGGCTATGAGCAGGTACTTGGGCACGACTGCTAGCTCCAGGAAGAAGAACATCGCGAAGAGGTCGAGCGACACGAAGAAGCCGTAGGCGCCGAGGCCCAGCAGCGTGAGCATCGCGAAGAATGTCTTGGGCATGCGGGCCTCCTCCCAGGATACGAGCACGCCGGCCACCACCACCAGGGTCGTGAGGAGGATCATCGCCACCGAGATGCCGTCGACGCCGAGGTGGAAGCCTATGTTCCAGTCCGGGTACCAGTCGTGCTGCATCTGGAACAGGAACCCCTTGCCGCCATCCGCCCGGGCCGCGCGGAAGCGTAGCAGCAGGACGAGAGAGGCGGCCAGTTGCACGGCGGCGCCCGCGAGGGCTGCCCAGCGGGCCTGGCGTGCGCCGGGCAGGAGCAGGACGGCGAGGAGCGTCAGGACCGGTATCGCAAGGAGGATCGTCAGGTTCATGTCGGCGGTTTGACGGGACGGCTCGTAGGGCTTGGATTAGAAGAGGTATGTCATGAGCAGCACCAGCACGATCAGGCCGCCCAGGAAGAAGAGGGCGTACTGCTGCACGCGGCCCGACTGCAGGCCTTTCACGGCGTCCGAGACCTTCAGGGCCGTGTTGCCGG
Source organism: Chitinophagia bacterium (assembly GCA_010027295.1). Classification (GTDB taxonomy): domain Bacteria; phylum Bacteroidota; class Bacteroidia; order Chitinophagales; family Chitinophagaceae; genus Pollutibacter. Next base: position 914 of record RGVM01000187.1, on the reverse strand, counting down.
TCAGGTCGACGAGTCCGTTCACGACCTTCCGGTCGATCCAGGCCGCCGGGGCCCCGATGAAGCGGAAGATGACTTCCTTGGTCACAAACAGGTAGAGCTCGTCGAAATAGAATTTGTCGCGCACGGTCTAGTAGATAGCCCCTAAGCGGGTGGCGATCCTGTCAGGCAACTCAGAGGTCTTCCGGTACAGGAAGGCGGCGAGTCCGATGCCTGCAAGCCCCAACGCCACAGGCGCGATGGAGAAGTCAAGGTGCAGATGTGTCTCCAGCGGCAGCCTGTCGGAGGTCACAAATCGACCGAATGGGATGAAGCCTGCGCCGATGGCTCCGATGGAGAGGATGAGCAGGGGCGCCATCATAAAGGCGCCGCCCTCACCGTGGCCATGGCCCGCATGCCCGTCTTCCCGTCCCTTGCCCCAGAAGATGCCGAAGTAGAGGCGGAACATATAGAAGGCCGTGAGGGCGGAGGTGGCGAGGGCCACGTAGAAGACGGTATGGCTGCGTTCGTAGGCCGCGAGCAGGATCTCCTCCTTGCTGAAGAAGCCGGCGAAGGGCGGGACACCCGCGATCGCCAGGCAGGCGATGAGGAAGCAGGCGTGGGTGATGGGCATCCGATGGCGGAGGCCGCCCATGTCCTTCAACTCGTTGCTGTGGACGGCGTGGATGACGGCACCCGCGCAAAGAAAGAGCAGGGCTTTGAAGAGGGCGTGCGTGAAGAGGTGGAACTGCGAGGCCATGTAGCCGAGGCCGGCCTCGCCGCCGAAGCCCGAGACGCCCAGCGAGAACATCATGAAGCCGATCTGCGACATGGTCGAATAGGCCAGCACGCGCTTGATGTCGGTCTGCGTGCAGGCGATCACGGCGGCGAAGAGCGACGAGAAGACGCCCACCAGCGTGATCCAGGACATCAGCTGC
>RGVM01000186.1 GCA_010027295.1 Chitinophagia bacterium | reverse complement strand
CGAGCAGTGCGCAGGCTTCCTCCGCATCCCCGAAGGATCCCATCCGCTCGACGCCTCCGCGGTGCACCCCGAGGCCTACCCGCTCGTCGAACGCATGGCCGCTGACCTCGGCGTACCCCTGGGCTCGCTCACCGGCAGCGAGGAGCTCGTCAGGCGCATCGACCCCTCGAAATATGTCGATGAACGCTTCGGCCTGCTCACCATCCGGGATATCCTAAAGGAACTCGTCAAGCCGGGCCTGGACCCCCGGGATGAGATTTCCGCCTTCGAATTCGCAGGCATCTTCAGCATCGACGACGTTCAGCCCGACATGGTCGTGCCCGGCATCGTCACCAACATCACACGCTTCGGAGCCTTCGTCGACATCGGCGTCAAGCAGGACGGCCTCGTGCACATCTCCGAGATCTCCCACTCCTATGTGAAGGACCCCTCCGATGCGCTCAAGCTCAACCAAAAGGTGATGGTCAAAGTGCTCGATGTAGACCGTCAGCGCGGACGCATTTCCCTCTCCATCCGACAGGCGACCGATCCGCCGGAGAGGGGGTATCGTCCACAGGACAAGGCCCGACGTCCGGAGAAGATCCGGCAGGAGCCGGACCTCTCGTCCATGGACCTCAAGGATGCACTCGGGGCCCTCAAGCGGAAATTCTCCCGGTAGACGTACGGAGGGGGCACGCATCCGCGCTCCGTCAACATTCGGTATCTTGTCCTCGCGGTCGGTAGCCGCCCGCATGGAACCTTTCCGCATGCCCGTCATCGCCATCGACCTCGGCGCCACCAAGGCCGCCTTCGCCACCGTCACTGCAGATGGTGCGACAGGGCTGGAAACGGTCCATCCCATATACGGACTTGAAGGCTCCGAAGTCGCAGCTGTAATCCTCCGTCAGGTGGACGACTTTCTGAATGCTCCTGACGCCCGGAAAGGGGTCGATGCTGTCGGCATCTGTGTGCCCGGCATTAGCTACCGCACATCCGGCAGGGTATGGGCCCCCAACATCCCCGGATGGGATGACTACCCCCTTCGAGACGAGCTTTCCGCTGCATTGGGAGGGATACCCGTGCACATCGACAGCGACAGGGCCTGCTACATCCTGGGCGAGCGGTGGCTGGGTGCCGCCCGGGGTTCCGACCATGCCATCTATCTGTCCGTGGGCACAGGCATCGGCGCGGGCATCCTCGTCGACGGCAGGGTCCTGCGCGGCGCACATGACATCGCGGGTGCCATCGGCTGGATGGGTCTGGACAGGCCCTTTCGGCAAGACTACAGCGCCTGTGGCTGTTTCGAGACACATGCCTCTGGTGGTGGGCTGGGTCGCAAGGTGGCAGCCTTGGCGGCCCCTGACACAGCCGGAGAGGGGAGGGGACAGGCGCCCTCGGCGGCTGACCTCTTCGCGGCGGCCGGGCGGGGCGAGGACGCGGCCCTGCGTATCATCGACGAGGCCATCGAATGCTGGGGCATGGCCGTTGCCAACCTTGTGAGCCTCTTCGACCCCGATACCATCGTTTTCGGCGGCGGTGTCTTTGGCCCCTCTGTACAATATATTCCCCGCATCGCAGAGGAGGCCCGCAAGTGGGCCCAGCCCATCGCGATGCGGAAAGTGCGGTTGACGCCTTCCGCCCTCGGCGGGAGGGCCGGACTGATGGGGGCCGCCTGGATGGCGATGCAGGCTACTACGGAACATCTGACCTCATGAACCCCACAGAAATGGACGCATCCCTATATTCCCCGCGGCAGGTATTCTGGACAGCCTGTGCCGGCATGCTCCTCTTCGGCATCTGCATGATCACCCTCGGGTCGCTCTCGATACCCGTCGGGCGGCGGTTTAGTCTCGGGCATGCAGAGATAGGCGCCCTCTTCTCGGTCATGCCTTTCGGCGTCCTCACGGGATCGCTGGTCTTCGGTCCCGTCTGCGACCGCCACGGCTACCGCATCCCGCTGGTCGTCTCCTGCCTGCTGCTCTGCATCGGCTTCCAGGGCATCGCCTACGCCTCCGGCACCGCGCAACTGGCTGTATTCATCTTCCTCTGCGGCCTTGGCGGCGGCATCGTCAACGGGGCCACCAACGGCGTTGTGGCCGACATCAGCACCACCGACAAGGGAGGCGACCTCAGCCTTCTCGGCGTGTTCTTCGCCGTGGGCGCCGTGGGTATGCCGTCCCTGCTGGCGCTCTTCTCCCGGACCCATGACTATGACGCCGTCCTCTCCATTGTGGGCCTGCTGCCACTGCCTGTGGCGCTGGCATGTCTGGGGGTGCGATTTCCGGCGCCAAAGGTCCTGCCCTCCGTACCGATGCGGGAGACCTTCCGGCTCGCTACGAGTCCCCTGCTGCTCTCGATGTCCTTCTTCCTCTTCCTGCAGTCCGGCATCGAGGCCACCGTCAGCAACTGGACGACCCGCTATCTCGCAGCGTGGAAGGGGCTGGACCGATCCTCTGCCCTGCATGCCCTATCCCTCATGGTGGTGGGCATGGCGGTGGCACGCATCCTCATCGGCCGTGTCCTCCGGGGATGGACCCGCCCGAGGATTCTCTTCAGCTCCTTCCCGCTGACCATCCTCGCCATGCTGCTGCTGGCGACGGGCAGGGGGGAGCTCGCAGCCTTCGCAGCCCTCTTCCTGACCGGCTACAGCATCGCCGCCGCCTTCCCGCTCATGATGGGTATGATCGGTGACCAATTCCCGAAGATGTCGGCCTCCGCGTTCAGCATTGCGCTCGTCATCGCCCTGTCGGGGAACATGGCGGTGAACTATGCGATGGGCATGGTCGCCGAAAGGCTCGGCATCTCCCTGTTGCCTGTGGTCGTCATCTGTCTGACGTCCCTGATGGCAGTCACCGCGGCCCTCATCTTTCGAAAGCCTGCACACAACACGAAAAAATGAATATGAACCTCGCGAAACTGTGGCTCGACAACACAAGGGCCATTATGGACAGGATAGAGGCCACACAGACGGATGCGATTCGACGGGCCGCCGAGAAGATGGCCGACAGCATCGAGGCGGGACGCTGGGTCCACACGTTCGGTTGCGGGCACGCCACCATCCCGGTGGAGGAGATGTATCCCCGCATAGGAGGCTTCGTAGGCTTCCATCCGATGGTGGAGCTCCCACTCACCTTCTTCACCCGCATCACCGGCGAGATGGGCGTGCACCAGTTCGTCTTCCTCGAGCGCGTCGAGGGCTACGGTGTGGAGATCATGAAGGGATATGAGTTCGACCCGCGTGACACGATGTGGATATTCTCGCATTCCGGCATCAACAACGTCAACATCGACGTGGCCCTGGAGGCCCGCAAGCGCGGCATGACCGTCATCGCCTACGGCTCTGCCGAGGAGGCGAAGGGAAAGCAGACGCGGCACTCCTGCGGGAAGACCATCTTCGACCTCGCCGATATCGTCGTCGACACCTGCGCCCCCGCGGGCGACTCCAGCGTGCCCCTCAAAGACCATGTAGACAAGGTCGGGCCCGTCTCCACCATGGCCTTCGTCACCACCGTATGGATGACCGTCACCACCGTCGCGGAGATCCTGGCAGGCAGAGGCGTAAAACTCTTCATCCACCCCTCGCACAACGTGCCGGGCGATACCACCGCCAAGGAGCGCCTTGATGCGGCGCTGGCAGAATACAAGCGACGGGTCGCCGGCGTCTGAAGCCTGTCAAAACCCTGACTTCCGCAGCAGCCTGTCGATGCGCACGAATCTGTAGCCACGGCTGCGCAGCGTGTCTATGAGCCACGGCAGTCGCTCGAAGAACTTGTCGGTGCGGCGAGGGTCGGTGCCTATGTGTACGAGCACGATGGCGCCGCCCAGCCCGCTGCGCGCCTCGAAGCGGAGCAGCCGCTGCACCAGCGTGTCGCTACTCCGGTAGGAAGCCCCCATGTTCGGATAGGTATAGTCTGCGTTCGTGCCCGTACCGGGCGTGAAGTTGATGACCTGCACGCCCATTTCCCGGCACCATTCGGACACGGTGGCGTCCCACCATTCATAGGGTGGTATGAAATACCTCCTTCGGTGGCGGATATCGAGCGACTTCATCGCCGCGTAGTTTGCACACAGGTCGCGCTGCATCGAGTCCCGCGTTACGAGGACGCTGTCGCGTCTTGTCCAGTCGTTGTACAGCGGGTGCTGGTCGGAGTGTGGCCCAAGGTAGTGTCCATCCCTTTTCAGTCGCAGGATGCCTGTACGGGCGGAAGGGTTCCGATAGAGCCTTCCTGTCAGGAAGAAGCTGCCCTTCACCTTCTTATTTGACAGAATCTCTGAAATTCGGTCCAATCCCTCGAAAAATTCGTCGCCGGTAAATACCCAGGCCATTGTCTTGTGTAGGTTATTACCCCGGACGATGCCCTTTTGATCGTATGTGTATTCTGTATTAAGTGTATTAAATAGATTATCATTGTGTTGTGCCGAGCTAGCCAACCATGCCATCATCATGATGAATCCAGTCAGCAGGTAATTCATGGAATGCCACATTGGGTAAAATAGCCAATTTCCGATTATGACATAAGTCACGCAGGCTATGAGTTTGCAGGATTTTTTCGTTTCTTGACAAAAGATTCAATTTCGTTCATTCGCCATCAGAAGTTTGTAACCTGATTTTCATCCAACCAAAAAGACTGCATGAAAAAAATCCTTCCCCAGCGCCAGCCCGGCGTGAGGATGCTGACTGCTTTCCCATCTCTTTTTCTGCTCTAGGCCAAATGAAACATGCCCATACAGGATCAAGGATAAGGTAGATGTGCAACATTTCTGCAAAGCGAAGGCTCTTACATTGACGAGGTGGAAAATCTTGTTATGCTGCATGGAAATGTTATTAACCATCCATACGTCAAACATCGATCTCAGTCCTTATGGGCAGCTGGTACATAGACTACATGGGGCTACTTATGATTTTGGATAAAGGCGCCTTCTACGGCAAAAAGGCTAAGTAAAACCATGGTTATGGGCGTGTATGCTCAAATAGAGAAGGAAACGGGTTGGGGCGTGACCTGCGATCAATGTGTGAAAATGAGTAGCCACTTTGTTATATTGGACTATCCTTTCAGGATCCGTAAGATAAAATACAAGAATTCCGATTCGGCCAAGACGCTGGTAATCCTCATGAAAAACCCCCAATTCAGGGGCACAGACACTGATTTCTAAAGACGATTCGTCTCTTTTTCAGACATGGCAATGATACTTTGATGCTAATGAAAATCCTACTTTATGAAACTCGTATTGCGTGAGAAATGTCCTGTTTGTGAAAATCAAACTGCAAACGTCATTTATTCTATTCCTTATGGGAGTGCCGATCTGCAAACATACCTCTGGTCTTTCTACGGAGAACAAGGATATCCCAACCCGGAAGAATTGCTCGGTGCGGAATTTACCCTTCATGAATGCGAGAATTGTCAGTTGGTTTATCAGTCTCGTATTCCCGATAGCGACTCGCTGACTGAACTATATACCAGATGGATATCATACGATAAGGTGTCCGAAAAATTTCTAAAGAATCGTGGGCAAGATAAATTTGACAGGAACTTTTTGATGCTTCGTGCGCTTATTGATCATTTCGGCACAAGGCATTTTAGAATCTTCGACTATGGATTTGGTTATGCAGAATTATTGAAACAGGCAGTAGCACTGGGTATTGAAGCATATGGTTTGGAGTTCAATGAAGAGCAAGTGAAGATGGCTCAGGATGCAGGCATCAAGGTGGTTGATTTTAGTAATGATGTTGATGTGCCCAAAATGGACGTCATTTTTTGTGAGCAGGTTTTGGAGCATGTCACTGAGCCAAGGCAGCTGATGGCTCATCTGGCGAAAATATCAAAACCGGGAACCATTTTACATCTAAGTGTGCCCAACAGCATTCATGTTCAGCGAGTGATCCGGAGCATCGATTGGAAGAGAATAAAAGGGGGGGATCTTTCAGTTAA
>RGVM01000185.1 GCA_010027295.1 Chitinophagia bacterium | reverse complement strand
TGAGCTGGCTGACCAGCTTGGGCATCGGGTTCAGGGTCACCGTGACGGTCTGCGTCTTGGGGTTGACGCAGCCGTTGTACATGAGGGAGTAGTTGTACCGGACGGTCTGCGGGCTGCCCGAGGTGTCGGTGAGGATCTCGTTGATGTCGGCATAGCCGGAGGCCCTGCCGTTGGCAACGCCCGGCATGGAGTCGCGGGTCCATATGAAGGCCGTCTCGGGGAAGCTGCTGGTGGGCGAGTAGGAGAAGTTCGATCCGCTGCAGATGGCGGGCGCGAAGAGCGGGCTGGTGAGCACGGCGGAGTTGGCCTTCACCCGCACTTTGACGGGGAAGACGGAGCCCACGCAGCCGTTGGCCACGGGCGTCACGGAATAGTACGCGTAGCCCGAGGTGGTGTCGCCGTTCGTGTTGCGCAGGGTCTGCGAGATCACGGTGACGGGGGTGGGCTGGACCGACCCTCCGCGGATGCCGTTGGAATAGGTGGGTTCGTTCCAGGTGAAGACGGTGCCCTGCGGGAGGTTCTGCGGCATGACCACGCTGAAGGGGCTCTCGCTGCAGACGACCGACTGGAGGGTGTCGGTGATGTACGGCGATGCCTTCACGGTCACCACCACCGAGAACTGCTTGCCGGGGCAGTCACCGAAGTACGGCGTCAGCTTGTAGGTGGCCTGCACGTCGATCGTGTTGGTGATGTTGGTGAGGGCCTGGCTGAAGGCCGGCACGGGTGTCCGCTGGGCGGCCCCGCCCGTCAGCGCGTTGGGGATGTTGAGGATGGGCGCGTCCCAGGTGAAGGTGGTGATATAGGGCAGCGGCGTGGGCGACATGGTGAACGGGTAGCCCGGACAGATGGTCGTGTCCTTGTTCTGCAAGGTCGGGTTCGGGTTCACGGAGGCCACGAATGTGAAGGGCTTGCCGGCGCAACCCTGCGCCACGGGCGTGACCGTATAGGTCGCCTGTGCGATGGAGTTGATATTGTTGTACAGGGTCTGCGAGATGCTCGATACGGGCGATGTGTTTGCCGAAGCGCCCGTCAAGGAGCCGGCCGGCACGATGTCGGGCAGTCCCCACTGATAGGAGGTGGGCACGCCCACGAGGTTGCTGCCGGGGGAGGAGGAGAAGGGTGCTCCGCTGCATACGACCCTGTCGGCCGTCGACACGGAAGGCTTCGGCCTCACGGTGACCACGAGGGTGAAGGCCCTTCCGATGCACTCGCCCGTCTTGGGTATGACGGTGTAGCTGGCCGTTCCTCCCGCATTGGAGCCGCTATAGCTGAGATTGCCCGTTATGGTCGTATCACCGTTGGGATACTGGTTCTGTCCTCCCGAGTTGATGCTGACGCCCGTCTGTAAGGTCGGCATGGACCAGGTGTAGACGGTTCCCGCCGGTACGGGGTTGGGGGTGGAGATGAAATTGTCATCACTGCAGACGGCCAGTGTCTGGTTGCTGACGCTGAGGCTGGCCGCCGTCAACAGCTTGACCACCAGGTTGAAAGAAGCGCCGGGACAGTTCTGCGGTGTGTTCGGCGTCAGCCGGAAGTTGGCGTAGGCCGTGACGGTGCTGGTGTTGTTCAGCACGGGCGCGAAGGTCGTTTGGTTGGTGCCTGCCCCCGTACTGCCGGTGATGGCGCTCGCCGGGATGAGCTGGGGCGCCGGCCAGCTGTAGTTGGTGCCCAGTGGCACGTCGGAGGTGGGAATGAAATAGGCCGCCGACCCGCCGCAGACGGGGATGGTGTCGGAGCTCACCCGTATGACGGGCACCGGGTTCACCGTCACCACGAGGTCGAAGGGCTGCGAGATGCAGTTGAAGGCCCTTGCGTAGACGTTGTAGGTGGCCGTCTTCGCCACCGTCGAACGGTTGACGAGGATCTGGCCGATGGGTGGGTCCTGGTAGGTGGGCGTCGGCGTCTGAGGAAGTCCAGATCCCCCGGAGATGGTGGTGTCCTCATACTGCGGGGTGCCCCAGGTGTACTGGGTGCTGGAGGGGATGCGGCCCGCGCTTGGACTGATGCGGAAGGGTGCGCCGCTGCAGGCCGTGGCCGTCTGGGGGGAGTTGACCTGCGGCCTGGGGTTGACCGTCAGCACATATTGCACCGTCGACGTGGCGGCGCAGTATGCGTTGGCGGCGGTGCCGTAGACGTAGATGGGTGTGATGTTGTAGATCACGTTGATCGGCGTCACCGTGCTGTTCGTGATGCCCGACTGGTTGAAGTTGCTGAACTTGGTGTTGGGCGGGTTGTAGGCGCCGCCCGTCATGCCTGAGAGGCCTGCGGCCGCGGGGGCCGTCCAGGTGTAGTATACATCACCCGTCAGCTGGGTCTTCGGGATGAAGGGGTTGATGCCCATCTCACTGCAAATCGTATCGTACTTGAGGGTGGCGGAGGAGGGGATGTCCGGGGTAGGGATGACATTGTAGGTGAGCGTCTGCGTGTTCTTGCAGCCGTTGGTGCCCGTCATCTCCACGATGTAGGGGATGGTGATGTTGTTGGTTCGCAGGTTCAGCACCCGGTCGTTCACGACGTTCGAATTGTCGAAGGCGACCGCCGGCTCTCCGAGCGTGTCGGGCCTGGACCATTTCCAGTAGCTGACGGCGACCACGTTCGTGGCCACGAGGGGCGCGTTCACGATGGTGCCGCAACCCGTGTTCGCCCAGGCCGTCGCGTTCAGCCGGGGGATCTGGGACAGGTTCACCGTGAGCGCGTAGCGCTTGACGGGCGTGCTGTTGTCGACACAGTCGAAGATGATGGAGCCCGTCGCCAATCCCGTGTTCAGATTCAGTGTCTGGCTGAGCGTGGTGCCCGACGGGTTCGAAACCTGGCCGGTCACGTTCGCATTGGCCCTCGGCACGGCTGTGTAGCTCGGGCCGGCGGGAAGGGCCGTCGCCAGGTCGATGGTGGTGCCGCTGCAGACCTGTCCGCTGAAAGTGACTGCGGTCTGTCCGGTTGCGACTTCTGAAAGCACAAGACAGGAGGCGAGGGCAGCGCAGGAGAGGATGCGCCTGGAAACTTGGTTCAACATCGTATGGAGCAGTTGTTCTTGGTCAGATTATGTCTGATGAAGATAAGCCCCGAGGGTTTAACGTCAATGAAAATCCGAATGAATTTCAGACACTTTTATGTCAGTAACCGATTGGCGGGCTGTGTGGGCCCTTCATCCCGCCGATTTCCCTACCTTTCCCCAAACGACTCCCCATGCGCATCCTGCTCACGGCACTGCTCACCCTGTGTCTTTCTGCCTCCGGCAAGGCGCAGTCGGACTATTTCTTCCCGGGCGCGGGCGACTGGGATCCCGCCATCCCCACGCCCGAGCGCTTCCTGGGCTATCCGGTCGGCGACCGGCATACGCGCCACGACCGGCTGGTGGCCTACTTCCGGGAGCTCGACCGGCTGAGTGACCGCGTGACGGTGGAGACCCTCGGCTACACATTCGAGCACAGGGAGCAGATCGCAGCCGTCTTCACCTCGCCTGCCCACCACGGGCGCATCGAGGAGATCCGGAAGACCCACCTGGCGAGTCAGACCTCCTCCACCGGAGGGTCCTCCTCCATCCCCCTCGTCATCCACCTGGGCTATAACGTCCATGGCAACGAGCCCAGCTCCTCCGAGGCGGCCATGCTCACAGCCTATTACCTGACGGCCTCGCGCAGTCCGGAAACCCTGTCCTGGCTGGACGGCATGGTCATCACCATGGACCCTGTCATCAACCCCGACGGGCGCGACCGGCACACGCACTGGGCCAACATGCACCGGGCCGAGCCCCCGGTGGCCGACCCCTTGGACCGCGAGCACAACGAGGTCTGGCCCGGCGGCCGCTTCAACCATTACTGGTTCGACCTGAACCGCGACTGGTTCCCCGCCGTCTTCCCGGAGACGCGCAACCGCATCCGATTCTTCCACAAGTGGAGGCCCTACGTGCAGACCGACCACCACGAGATGGGCTCCCAGTCGACCTTCTACTTCGACCCCGGCGAGGATGCGAGCAACAACCCCATCGTGCCCGACTACCTCTACGGCACCATCTATCCCCTGTTCTCGAAATACTTCGTGCAAGGGGCTGACAGGCTCGGCTCCATGTACTTCACCCGCGAGCAGTACGACAAGCTCTACCCCGGATACGGCAGCAGCTACATCAACTTCTACGGAGGCGCCGGCTTCCTCTTCGAGCAGGCCAGCAGCCGCGGACATGTTCAGGAGACCTCCACGGTGCCGATCACCTTCGCCTTCACCATCCGCAACCAGGCCATGGCCTCCCTCATGACGGTCCGCGCCTCCTTCCGGGAGAAGGCCTCACTGATGGAGATGCGCCGGCGCTTCCATGAACAGGTACGGACGGAACGCAAGGCTTCCGTGGTGAGGGGATACGTCTACGGCGATGCGGCCGACCCGTCGCGCACGGCCGCCTTCACCGAGATGCTCCGCCTCCATGAGATAGAGGTGAAGACCCTGGGGGAAACGATGGTCGCCGAGGGGCGTCGCTTCGAGGCGGGCAATGCCTGCTTCGTGCCCGTCGACCAGGAGAACCTGCTCATGGTCCGCTCGATCTTCGAGAAGGACATACCCTATCGCGACTCCTCCTTCTACGACGCCTCCACCTGGAGCCTGGTGCATGCCTACGGACTGCCGCATGCCGCACTCAGGGCCGTGCCCGGGAAACTCAATCCCATAGCGCCGACAGTCTCGCCCGCGGCACCCGCCCGCAGCGGATATGCCTACGTCTTCGCTGTGACCGACTATCAGGCGCACAGGGCCATCCACATCCTTCAGCAGTGTGGGGCACTGGTGCAATCGGCCTTCCGTCCCTTCCGTGCCGTCGTCGACGGTGCCGCCCGCGACTTCGGCTACGGGTCGGTGGTGCTGCCCGTGCAGTTGCAGCGCATCCCGCCCGACTCGCTCCATGCGCTGGTCCGCAAGGCCTCGCTCGCCACGGGCATCCCCATCCATGCGCTGGCCACGGGCCGTAGCCACGATGGCATCGACATGGGCAGCGGCTATGTCCGCACGCTCCGCAAGCCCGAGGTGGCGATGGTCATCGGTACCGGACTGGCCGCCACCGAGGCGGGGGAGGCCTGGCACCTCCTCGACCAGCGGTTGGGCATGCCCGTGAGCAAGCTCGACGTCACGACGCTCTCGCGTGCCGACCTGGCACGGTACAACACCATCCTCCTCCCCGGGGGCGTACATGCCTCCCTCGACAGGAACTTCACAGAGCGGCTCCGTGCATGGGTGCAGAACGGTGGCACGCTCATCACGCTGAAGACGGCCTCGGAGTGGGCCATCCGCAACGGGTTCACGAAGGAGCGGCTGCTGCCGGTCGACAGCGCGCGCGGCCAGTCGCCCCGCCAGCCCTACGACCAGGCCGTGAACATCGAAGGGGCGAAGGCCATGGGCGGCTCCATCTTCCGAGCCGACCTCGACACGACCCATCCCATCGGCTTCGGCTACACTTCGCGTACGATATCGGTATACCGCAATGGGCTGACCTTCCTCATGCCCTCCACCAATCCTTACTCCACGGTCGCGCAGTATGCGGCCGACCCGCTGGTGGGCGGGTACGTGCACCCGTCGGTGCTGAAGAAGGTCCGGAGCTCGGCCGCCGTGCTCGTAGGTGCCGAGGGCGCAGGCCGCGTCGTGCTGTTCAGCGACGACCCCAACTTCCGCGGCACCTGGTACGGCACCAACCGGATGTTCCTCAATGCGGTCTTCTTCGGATCACAGATGGGCGTGCGGTCGGTGCAAGGGGAGGAGTGATCCAATGTACGTGTTAACCTTGCTCTGGATGCCGGTCACTGCGGAATAGAATATGCATATTTGAAGAGAAATAAATTAAAAATCATGCTCCAACGCTTAGTCCTCTTCCTGTCAATCTTCGTGGGCATCGGCTGCCTCGAATCGCGCGGCCAGCAGCCCTCCAGGCCC
>RGVM01000184.1 GCA_010027295.1 Chitinophagia bacterium | reverse complement strand
CCTCCACGTCGAGGCAGTGCTTCACATTGAGGTTGTGCTGAAGGCGCGGGCCGGGCACGACGGATGCCCCGTTCTCGTCGATGTCGCAGTCGATGATGCGCAACCCATGGGCACCCGCCACCTGCACGCCGTCGTAGGTGGCGTTGCGCACCGTCACGCGCTCGATGCGGATGTCCCGAAGGCCGAATTCCCGCGAGGCGCGCAGAATGATGCCTCCGCGGTTCCAGCCGCCACGATGCGAGCGGTTGGAGTTGGGGTCGGAGGGCACGTCGGTACGGTTGGAGCATTCCACGACAAGATCTCGAATCGTCAGGCCCGACAGGGAGTCTGCCGCATTGACGATGGCGTCACGCATGCCCGAGGCGGGGTCGAGGAAGATCACAGTGCCAAGGCCCTCCCCGCAGAGCGTGATGCCGCCGGGCAGCTTCAAGGTGGCGGGCAGCGTGTGTATGCCGCGACGCAGCAGTACCCATCCCCCGGTGCCGGCGGCCTTGTCGACCGCTGACTGGACCGACTGCCCGGGTTCCACGACAATGGCATCCTTCGGCATGTCGGCCTTCGAAGCCGGCAGCGCACCCGCCACGTAGGCGATGGGAGATGGTTTCGGAACAGGACGGGAAGAGGTTGGAGGGCCCCATACCCGCACGGAAGTGAGCACGGAACGGAAGGCTTTTCGGCGGATGCTGTCGGCACACATGCGCGTCCAGGGCAGTTCGATGCCCTTGGCGGCATAATGGCGATAGACCGACTCGAAGTCGTCACGAACCTCCATGGCCCGTTCGGAAATAACGCCGTAGCACTGCGGCCGCTGACCCATGAGGATGGATGCGCTGTATTCGAACCCCAGTGCCAGACGATTGTCGGCGATGGAATACAGGTCCACTCCCTGCGTATATGCGACCTGTGCGGCACCTGCGAACTGCCCGATGCCGAGTTGCACATGCCCCTGGTCGCGCGGGGTCTCCTGGCACTGACCGCTGGGGTACATGTATTTGAACAGGCTCCCGTTGACGGGGGCGTGCAGGAAGTTGTCGAGGGCCTCGTTGAACAGGGCCCTGTTGTCGGTATGTATGCCGATTGCCATCAGGGTCTGTATGATCATGCCGTTCCAGTTGCCGTTGGCCGAAGGGTAGTAGTAGCGAAGCACGGGATAGTAAGCCGTCATGAGCATGCGGCGGAAGGCGTCCTGTCCCTGACTGGACCATCCGGAGGGCGTATGGCGGAGGATCTCGGCCGCGTTGCAGAATACATGTCCGGTGATGCCGGCGATGAGTTTGGCGTCGTTGAAGTCGAAATCCCAGAGCGTGGCGGACCATGCGTCGAGGATCTCCGCCGCCTTCCGGGCATACCGCCTGTCTTCCGTCAGGTACCACATCAGTGCGCAGTTGTAGGCCATTTCCGCGCCTTTGCGGAGGTCCTCGCCGCCGATGTTGGGTTTGCCATAGGGCCCGCGCATCACGTGGGCGTAGGGACGGATGGGGAATGCCGTGTCCGTCACCTCTTTCAGTCGCTGGAAGGCGATTTGATATTCCTGCGGTCCGTTGCGCACAAGCTGTCGCATGCGCGCCATGTCAGCGGCCGACTGGTAGATGCCGGGATGGCGGAAGGCCTGTCCCTGGGACGCGAGCGTCGCGAGGGTAAGGATGAGGGCCAGGTAGATGGAAGGTCTGTTCATGGGTTGTGCATGAAAAATCCCCCGGCCTTTGTGAGAAGGCACGGGGGATCATGGTCAGGGAATAACTTTTTACTTGGTGGTCTGATCGTAGCGGAGCATGCTCACCACGGCGGTGCCTGTTGTGGTCACAGAGTTGATGAACACGTAGGCCCGGTACTTCTTGTCGGCCGTCTCGACCCAGACCCCGTTCTCTGCCCGGAGGCCGATGGCGAAGTTGGGGGCGGTGGAGAAGTCGACCTTCTGGAGGTCGATATCATCCACATAGATGCCGTACTGTAGCTGGGCCAGGTTCCGGTCCTGCAGGTTGAAGACCTTGACGACCTTGGTGTTGTTGTTCACACCGGCGGGCAGGGTGACACCGGGCAGGTATGCGGCGGGGTCGGCCGCGGGCGCCACCAGGCCGTGGGTGAAGACGGCGGGCGTGGTGCGGTACAGGTACACCAGGTCGATCTTGGCGGCGTTGGAGGCGGCACTGGCCGCATTGTAAGCGGTCATGTCGGCGATCGACAGGTACATCAGATTGCTGTTGGAGACGTTGATCAGCCTTTTGATCTCCATTTTCGACACGTCGTAGGGACCCATCTTCATGGTGGCCGTCTTGCCATCGGAGCCTGTGACGGAGAAGGTGAAGGTCACCTGCTTCCCGCGTGCCTCGTCGGGGACGATGTAGTAGTACCTGAGGGATACCGCATTGGTGTCGACGGAGAAGGTCACTTTTGTCTTTGCACCGGAGGTTACCGAAGGCGAACCTACTGTCACGGGCACGTCCACGCCGCTGGAGTTGGTGTAGAAGGACCTGTGCTCGAGGAAGGTGCCGGCAGCGCCTGGGATGGAGGCCTCCACCTCGGCGAAGGCCAGTTTCCCCTTGGTGTTGGGGATGGCCATGGCGTAGACGAACTCGATGGGGAGTGTCGCTATGTTGGGGCCGAGCGTCCGCTTGATGCAGTCGTTCGAGATTTCGGAGATGGGGTCCGGAATCTTGTACTCAGACTTCTCACAGGAGGCGAGCAGCGTGAGGGCGAGTGCGGCCGGGAGGAGTCGTTTCATATCAATGTTACGCATGTGCTGTGCTTTGGGGGGTTCACTGGACCTTCACGAAAACCTTGTAGGCCTTGCGGATCTGCCGGTCACCGGAGACGACTGTCCATGTCTTGGGGTTTGCCAGGTCGGAGAAGTCGACCTTCCCGGTGATCTTGGGGTCGAGCTTGCAGTCGGTCGCCAGGGTGAACTGCGGGTAGAGGTTCTTGAGGTCCGTCCCGAAGTTGACCGTCACGTTGATGGTCTGCGCCACGGTGTCGATGATGGGAACGCCGTTTCGTACGCTGACGAAGTCGTTGCCCAGCAGTTCGAAGTTGCTGACAAAGCACTCCTTTCGCGTGGTAATGAGCAGGCCGTCCTCATCGACGGGGAGTCCCTTCTGGCATGCCGAGAGCATGGCTGCGGCGGGGAGGAACACCAGTAGAGCCATCCTGTATGCTGTCTTCTTCATGTTCTGTTCGATGGTTTGTGGGTCTGTGGTGGATCAGCGCCAGGGGATGTTCTGGGTGAGGTTGGGGTTCCTGTCGCGCTCTGCCGTGGGGATCTGGAAGATGTAGTTCTGCTGATACACCCTGTCGATGGTATTGAGGTAGTAGCGCTGCTGCTGGGCGCCGTAGGTGTCGATGCGCCAGACACCGACGCCACCCGGGGGACCCCATACGCGCTCGATGGCCCTCCAGCGACGGAGGTCGAAGCCACGCATGCCCTCACCGACCAGTTCGATGATGCGCTCCTGCTCGATGGCGTCGAAGAAGGCCTGCCTGCTGGCATACTTCGCCGGGGTAAGGGCAGGAAGTGCGCCACGTGCGCGAACCCTGTTGACCAGGGCCACGGCGTCGGCGAGTGGGCCGCTGACCTCGTTGCTGGCCTCGGCGTACATGAGGTACACATCGGCGAGGCGCATGACGGGCCATGCATAGTCACCCTCGGAACGACCCAGTCCCTCGTAGTTGCGGACGAACTTGCGGAAGACATAGCCGGAGTTGCAGCCGTCGGTGTTGTAAGTGATGTATTTGATGCCGTTGAGCGTGACAGTCGCCGCCCAGCTCTGATAGATGAAGGGCGACATGCCGGTCGACTTGAGGGAGGCGAGGCCGATGCATTGCTCGTAGTCCCACATCATGGTCGCCTTCATGCGGTAGTCGCGGTTGGCGTAGGAGTTGGGGTTGACCGCTGAGTTGAGGGTGGTACGGGCGGCCGGGTTGGTGGTGGGGTTCATCGGGACGAGCTTCGGCGCGAAGTCGCCCGTCGTGAGGAGCTGGTAGCGGTCGGCGATTTCATAGCGGGGGGCCAGCCAGCACTGCGAGCCTTCGACAGTTCGGCCGGAGAAGTCGCGCATCAGCTCTTCGCCCTGCGAGGGGTTGGTGGGTGTGCCCGAGTGGGTGAACACCATGATCATCTCGGAGTTCCCGTTGGCCTTGGGCGTGAAGAGTTCGAAGTAGTTCGGGAGGATGTCGGCCTTGCCGAGGGCATCGATCTGCCCGGGGTCGCCGTTCTTGTAGAGGGTGAGGCCGAAGTCGTTGGCGACGGACTTGAAATCAGCCGCAGCGGCCGTGAAGGCGGCCTGCGCCTCGGAGGCGCTCTGCGTGAACCCTTCGAGTTCGGGCCAGCCGTTCTTCTTCCAGCTGCCCCAGAAGAGGTTGAGTTTGCCGCGGAAGGCTAGGGCGGCGGGCTTGGAACCGCGGCCGAGGCCGATGGCCTTGGCGGGAAGCTTTGCGATGGCATAGTCGAAGTCGGCGAGGATGGAGTCGCGCACCTGCCCGATGGGCATGCGTTTGATGGCAGTGACCTCGCTGTTGTCGTAGATGATCTGGCCGATATAGGGCACGTCGCCCCACATGGAGATCAGGCGGAAGTACACCATGCCCCTCATGAGCCGCGCTTCGCCGACGATGGCCTCCAGGTTCGCCTTGTTGGTGCCGGTAGCCGTGGGCAGCATCTTGAGGTTGATATTCTCGATGACGTAGTTGCAGCGGTGGACGGCGCCGTAGAGGTACTGGAAGTACTTGGTGAAGCTTCCACCATAGCCCGAGGGGTCGTAGTTGGCACCCTGATAGGGGTCGCCGCGGAGGATGCTCCCGCTGGTGGCGCTGGTGCCTCGGCAGCGTGTGAACTCACCATGGCCGTCGAGGTAGTAGTCGCGGTTGAAGACGGCCCTTACGGCGGAGTAGGCGGCCATGAGGGCGATGGTGGCGTCGGATTCCGTTTTCCAGAAGACCTGTGCGTCGAGGAGTCCCGTCGGGGTCTGGTCGAGCAGTTCCTTCCGGCAGGAGGTCTGTGTCAACATGGCGACACCCGTCAGGAGGATGATGAATCTTCTCATATGGATCGTGGGGATTTTCATGTGTGCGTTTCTTGCGTTAGAAGCTCAGGTTGACGGCGAAGGAGTAGGACTTGTTGATGGGATACACGTTGTTGTCGTCGCCCAGTTTCTCCGGGTCGAGACCCCGGAATTTCGTGAGCGTCCCGATATTCTCGGCCGAGAGTACGAAGCGGAGGTTCTCGATGCCGATCGTCCTCAGTACTTTGTCGGGCACTGTATAACCGAGCTGTACGTTCTTGGCGCGGAGGAAGGTCATGTCGTCGAGCCAGTAGGTGCTGGACAGGCGGTTGTTGCCGCTGCCGCCCATGCGGGGCCAGGAGCCGCCGCGGTTGTCCCATGCCCAGGGGTTGGTCCAATGCTCCCAGGAGGCTGCATAGCGGGCGTTGTTGAAATTGGTGTTGTTGTAGATGTTCAGCCAGAAGTCCTTGCGACCGGAGGAACCCTGCAAAAACACGGTAAGGTCGAAACCCTTCCAGTTGACGAAGCCTGTGAGGGTGAAAGTCGTGGTGGGCAGTTCCTGCAGGTTGTTGGCGAGGGCCTTGCGGTCGTCCGCAGTGATGCGTCCGTCACCGTTCAGGTCCTCCATGAGGATGTCGCCGGGGGATGCGCCCTGAGGCGTGGCGGCATAGATGTCGGCCCAGGACTGTGCGATACCCTTAGACTGGTAAGTGTACACGAACTGGTAGGGCATCTGCAGGAAAATGTTGCCACGCAGGAGCAGGGTGTTCCAGGTCTCGAGGCGGTTCTGGTTGTAGGCGAAGTTTCCACTGACGCCGTAGAATACCTTACCGACCCGGTCCTTCCAAGACATGTCGAGCTCCACCCCGTTGTTGCGGAGGTTGCCGATGTTGGTACGGGGGGCGGGGCTGTAGGCGCCGAGCATGAAGATGGAGAACTCGGAGGGT
>RGVM01000183.1 GCA_010027295.1 Chitinophagia bacterium | reverse complement strand
CAGCCGCGGGTCTGGAGTGTCGAGCAGGCGAACGCGTGGTATGCCCGGCAGCCCTGGCTGGTCGGGGCCAACTTCCTGCCAAGCAACGCCATCAACCAGCTCGAGATGTGGCAGGCCGATACCTTCGACCCCGCCATCCTCTCCCGCGAGCTGGGGTGGGCCGCCGCCATCGGGATGAACGTGATGCGGGTCTATCTGCACGACATCGCCTGGCAGACCGACCCCGCCGGCTTCAAGCAGCGGATGGACGCCTTCCTCGCCATCGCCGCGAAGCACCGCATCCGGATCCTCTTCACGATCCTGGACGACTGCTGGAACCCCTACGCCTATCCGGGCAGGCAGCCCGAACCGAAGCCTGGCGTGCACAACAGCGGCTGGGTGCGGAGTCCGCAGATCTCGGTGCATGACAACCCCCTGCGCTGGGGCGTCCTGGAAGCCTATGTCAAGGACATCCTCTCCACCTTCCGCGACGACAAGCGCATCCTCATGTGGGACCTCTACAACGAGCCCGGCAACAGCGGCTACGGTCTCGGCTCCTACGAGCTGCTGAAGCGTGTCTTCGAGTGGGCCTGGTTCGTGAGGCCCTCGCAGCCGCTCTCCGCGGGTATCTGGAACGACAATGCCACCTACAACGATTTCCTCGCTCGGAGCTCCGACGTCATCACCTTCCACAACTACAGCAACCCCGAGAAGCTCGAGGCGGACATCCTGGCGAAGCGCCAGCTTGGCCGACCGCTCATCTGCACCGAGTACATGGCCCGGACGCGCAACAGCACCTTCCAAGGCTGCCTGCCCGTCCTGAAGAAATACAACGTCGGCGCCATCAACTGGGGACTCGTCGCTGGGAAGAGCAACACCATCTATGCCTGGGACAAGCCCATGCCCGACGGCTCGGAGCCGGAGACCTGGTTCCACGACGTCTTCCGAAAGGATGGCACGCCGTACCGGACGGAGGAGGTGGAGGTGATCCGCCGGCTGACGAAGGGCAAATGAGGTGCTGGGATGCGGAAGGGTGGTTGATAACGAATGAGAGCGTTGGAGTGAGCCAGTCAGTCGGCTGCATTCTTTTTCCTGAGGGCTTTCGGCCGCACGAGTTCGTATGAGTGGTCGATCAGCTCCCTGACCAGTGTGATGGGAACGCTGCCATCGAGGATGACGGTGTTCCAGTGGGTCTTGTTCATGTGGTAGCCCGGCAGGATGGACGCGTAGGCTTCACGGAGTTCGAGGGCGCGATCGGGGTCGCATTTCGCGTTGAACTGCAGCGGGTGGCTGTCGAGCGGTATGAGCAGGAACACTTTCCCGGATACTTTGAACACGAGCACGTCGGGTCCGAAGGGGAGGGTTTCCTCCACATCGGGTTTGGCGAGGGCGTAGTCGCGGAGAAGGTCGAGGGACATGATTGAAAATAGGCAAATCCTCGATCAGACAATTATCCTATCTCAAGTCGACATCCCGCTTAGACCTGATCTCTCAATCTTCGCTACGGGGCTTAATTGCCGATCACAAAACGGAGTGCCTGCATCTTTCCGGCCCGGGAGGCCCGCAACACATAGGTCCCCGCGGATAATCCCGATACCGGCAGATCGGTACGGGCGGCCGTGAGTGTGACTTTCCTGCAAAGCCTGCCATCGGAGGTGTAGATAGACGCCTGAGTCTTCTGTCCGGTTTTCTGTGTGACGGTCATCCAACCGTTCCGGCAGGAGACAAGGATGTCTTCCATCTCCTTTTTGATGTTTGCGAGGGGCACGAGGGCGTAGTAGTCTTTCAGCAGGCCGCTCAGGTCTAGGGCTTCCATCTGCGCCGGAAAGGAGGCGGCCTTCTCGCTGCCCATAACGATGCGGTTGTTGTTGAGGAATGCCACGGCTTCGGTCTGCGCGATGCCTTGCAGTCCGATCCTCCGCTTGTTTCCGCCGAAGAAGGCGTTGCCGGTGAAGTCGTAGAGTAGGTAGGCGAATCGCTGCTGGGTGAGGGTGTAGCCGGTGAGTACGATGACGCGCCTGTCGGGCAGGATGTCGGCGCCGGTGATAAGGCCGTTGATGTTCAGTGTAGCCAGTTTGGTGGCGACGTGGGTGCCTGCGGTGTTAGGGAGTTCATAGAGGGCTGTCTGGCCTCCCGTGTACTGCTTGGTGAACAGGTATAGCCTGCCGTTGTAGGCGACCATGGCCTCGCAGTCGAAGTCGGTCGTGTTGACGGCCACGGGCGTGGGACTGACAGCCTGGTCGGGGTATCGGAACGAGATGACTTCGGGCGTAACGAAGACGTTATCTGATGTGGGTGAGATGGCTGACTTGGCGAGTTTATAAATCTTCAGGTCGGTGCGCGCGCCGTTGACGTTGTTGCCGAAGTCGCCGACGTAGAGATGGGTGTCGTCCTGTGCGATGTCCTCCCAGTCGACCTGTGGCAGGTAGCTCAGTGCGGTACCCAGTACGATCATCCTGCGAATGGTCCGGGTTGCAGTATCGGTGGCGAAGAGGTGGGATGGGAAGGGTCCGCCGTTGTCGTTATGGTGCCAGAGCCAGCTGTTCCAGTAGACCGTGCCCGAGTTTTCATTGAGGGTGTCGTTGTGCAGGAACTTCAGTGTGGGCGTGAGGGTGATGGCATCGTAAGTGCAGGTACCATTGTTGGCCGTGGCCGCGGCGTTGAAGTTGTTGGCGGCACGGTCGGTACAGCCGGGGATGGGCTGCGCCTGGGTCATGCCGGCATACAGGAGGGTCGTGCACAGGCACATGAAAATCCGGATGGGCATGGAACAGGATTTGTGCCGGCAAGTTGGAAAAAAGTTGTGTACCACAAGCCCCCTCGGGTTCATATAATCAATCTTTTACACATGAATAGCGACCATTGACCCGTCGCAAAAATTTGATGCAGAATATTCATTTTTCGGATAATTCTCTTATGTTTAATGGTATCATTCATGTAACCCCTAATTCTTCCACATGAGGCAATTCACGAGAATGCCCCTCCATCCCATGCAGCAACCGGAGGTAGGCAGGGGCCGCAGCCTAACCCGGCTGGGCAGGCATGTCATTCATTTTCAGGCTATTCTTTTCCTGTCAGCCTTCCTGCTGGCGGGCCTGGGGGGGCCTTCCGCACGGGCGGCCGACCGCCTGCCAGCGGGAACCGAGTCCATCAGGGCCTATGCCGACACGGTCATCACCGGCCAGGTGAAGAACGATCAGGGTGAGCCTCTGATGGGCGTCTCCGTCAGTGTGACCGGTTCCAAAGTGGGCTATATCACGGACGCCATGGGTGGGTATTCCATCAAGGCCTCGGGCAAAGCCACCCTGGTGTTCACCTACATGGGCTATGTCAGCCAGACTGTACAGGCGGCCGGCAGGACCAAGCTCGATGTGGTGATGCAGCAGAACACGCAAAGCTCCCTGGAGGACGTGGTCGTCACGGCCCTCGGCGTGAGCAAGGTGAGGCGTGGACTGGGATATGCGGTGCAGGAGGTCAAGGGCAAGGAGTTCACGGAAGGCCGGATGAACAACATCGCCAGTGCCCTGACGGGCAAGATCGCGGGTGTGGATGCCATCCAGACCAATGCGGGGGCGGGCTCGTCGAGCCGTGTCGTGGTGAGGGGTAACACCTCGCTGAACGGCAACCAGCAACCGCTCTACGTGGTCGACGGCATGCCGATCGACAACCAGAACCGGGGCCCCGTGACCTCTTCGACCGCGTTGAACGTCGACCGCGGGGACGGCATCTCGAACCTGAACCCCGATGACATCGCCACCATGTCCGTGTTGAAGGGTGGGGCGGCCGCAGCCCTCTACGGCAGCCAGGCGGCCAACGGCGTCATCCTGATCACGACGAAGAAGGGACTCGCCCAGAAGGGTGTGGGCGTGGAGTATACGATGGACTATAACACGGGCCAGGCCTATATCTTCCCGAACTACCAGTATGAGTACGGCCAGGGCAACGACGGTGTCAAGCCAGCTACGGCCGCCGCGGCCCTCAGTTCGGGCCGCCTCGCCTACGGCGCCAAGATGGACGGCTCGATGGTCCTGCAGTTCGATGGCGTGGCCCGTCCCTATTCGCCGGTGTATGTCAAGGACAACATCAAGAACTTCTATCGCCCCAGTGAGAACTTCCTGAACAGCATCGCCATGACGGCGGGCAACTCCAAGAACCAGATGCGACTCTCCTTCAGCAACCTGGATGCGAAGGACCAGCAGCCCAACTCCAAATTCTCGAGGAAGACCATCAACCTGAACACGCGGAGCAAGCTCGGCCCGAACGACATGATCATCGTCGAGGGCAGCGTACAGTACAACGATGTGCAGGGTATCAACCGTCCCAACGTGGGCTATGCTGAGTTGAACGCGGCCTGGCCGGTGTACCTCGCCGCCAACGTGGTCGACGTCCGCAACATGGCAGGGACTGACCCCAGCCGGCCAGGCATCAACGTGAATACGGGCCGGGAGTTGGAGTGGAACCCTGTGCCTGCCGCCATCAACCCCTACTACGCTTCCTATCAGATCGCCAACCGCGACGACCAGAAGCGTTGGATCGCCCGTACCAGCGTACAGGTCAACGTCCTCAAGAACCTGTTCATCAAGGGTACGGCAGGCCTGAACACGATATACTACAGCGAGTACAACTATGTCCCGAAGACCAACGCGTTCACGCCCCTGGGGTATTACCGCTCCGGCAAGGAGTACTCGAGCAAGCTGAATCTGCAGCTGCTGATGAATTACAACGAGCGTTTCCTGAGCGACAAACTCGGCCTTAACCTTATGGTCGGCGCCAACAGCGAACGGAACAAGTACTCCAGCAATACGGCCAATGGCACCGAATGGGTGGTGCCCAACTTCTACAGCATCACCAACCTGGTGAGCCGTGACCTCGCCAACAATAGCTCGCTGTCGCTGCTGGGTGTGGCACCCGACGGCACCAACTCGGTGAACCTCGTCATCTCCACCAACGTCGGTTCCGGCCCCATCTGCCACATCTATGCCGACTACGACGGCACCAACGGGCTGCACTGCCACATCCTCGCCGGCTACGACGTCAGCGGCGCGGCGAACCTGATCCGCGACGTCATCGTCCCGCTGCAGGGCTTCGGCGACCGGCTCGGCCTCGGCTACGACGGCACCAAGTTCACCGTGTACCTGAACGGTGAGGCGAAGCTGAACCTGACGAGCGCGGACGCCGACTGGACCGACCCGTCGACGCTGACGTTCAACTCGGTGCCGGTGGGCGGCACCGGCGGCGTGTGGGTCGCCGGTTACGAGTGGTGGGCGCTGACCGACGGCGACACGGATTTCGACCCGCAGGCGCTCACGCTGCACCGCTACACCGGCGGCGAATGGGTGCCGGTGATCGAACCCGACCGGCCCGGCGCCTACCTCCCGGCCCGTGTCGCCGCGCTCGCGCCGTCGAGCGGCGGCGTCACCGACCACGGCGCCCTCACCGGCCTCGGCGACGACGACCACACGCAGTACCAGACGGCGGGCGTGTCGGTGGTGACAACCCCGGGCACCACGCTGTCGGGAGTTCCCCGTCTCGTTGCGGCCACTGCCTCGTCGATCACAATGCCGACCACGACCGTAGACGGTCGCGTGTGGACGATCTCCAACGATTCCGGCTCAAGCCTGACCATCACTGGTGGAACCTACGCCTTCTCGGGTGGTGCGCCCACCTACTCACTCGGCGCGAGCCTTGTGGCTCGCATCACGTCACTCACTGCCGCAAGCGTCACCCAGTGGGTCGTCTTGGACGTGTTCCGCGCCGACTCGGTTCCGGTCTATGAGGCCGACGCCAGACTGACCAACGCCCGCACCCCGACGGCCCACGCCGCTAGCCACGGCAGCGGCGGCACCGACGCCATCACCGTCGCCCAGTCGCAAGTGACGGGGTTGTCCTCGGCGCTCGCCGGGAAGCTCGACAGCACCGACCCGGGCACCACTGCGCTATCCGGAGACAATCATGCGATTCCTCGCCTGCCTTTCGGCCGCTGCGGCCATG
>RGVM01000182.1 GCA_010027295.1 Chitinophagia bacterium | reverse complement strand
CCCACCACCCTCTCGACCTGATCCCGCCATTCGAGTACGCGGAACAGTATCTGAGAGGATATGTTGTAGGGAAAATTTCCAATGAGCGTGAACCGGCCCTCAAAGGGTACTGTCACGTCAAGTATGCTACCCTCCGTAAGGCGACCCGCAAGGTCCGGATACCGTTCCAGCAGAAAGGCGACCTTCTCCGCATCCAGCTCCACGGCCCGGAAGTCGATGTCTGGGATCTCCAGCAAATGCCGCGTCAGGGCGCCACCTCCGGGACCCACTTCCAGGAGCTGCCGGAAAGACTCCCGACGCAGCTCCGTCACAATGCGACGACACACACCATCGTCCCGCAGGAAATGCTGTCCCAACGACTTCTTCAACGTATACACCGGCCAAAATTACAGAATGGATCCCCCCTTTTCACCGTACATTTGAAATCCAAA
This sequence comes from Chitinophagia bacterium, assembly GCA_010027295.1. GTDB lineage: Bacteria > Bacteroidota > Bacteroidia > Chitinophagales > Chitinophagaceae > Pollutibacter. Next base: position 5,540 of record RGVM01000182.1, on the reverse strand, counting down.
AACAAACGGCCGACATGAGCGGAACGCAGACCAAGCCCATCGTGGGCATCAGCATGGGTGACATCAACGGCATCGGTCCCGAGATCGTCATCAAGACCCTCTCCGACAGCCGTATTACTGAATTCTGCACACCCGTCGTCTTCGGATCCAACAAGGTCATCAACTACTACCGCAAGTCGATGACTGATGTCAACATCAGCTTCAATATCACAAAGGACATCCAGCGACTCAATCCCAAACAGGTCAACGTCATGAACCTCTGGGAGAACGAGACGCCTGTGAACCCCGGCGTTGTAGACGCCATCGGCGGACAGCATGCCGTCGAATCCCTCAAGGCCGCCGCCCAGGCGCTGAAGGAGGGCCGCATCCAATGTCTCGTCACCGCCCCCATCCACAAGAACAACGTGCAGCAGGCCGACTTCCCCTTCACCGGCCATACGCCCTTCCTCAAGTCTCTCTATGGTGACTCCGACGTGCTGATGCTGATGGTCGCCGATAACATGCGCGTAGGAGTCCTCACAGAGCATATCCCCTTGTCCGAGGTCGCCGCCCAGATCACCAAGGAGCGCATCCTGTCCAAGCTGCGCATCCTGAAGGAATCGCTGCGGAAGGACTTCGGCATCGACAAGCCTCGAGTGGCGGTCCTCGCCCCTCAACCCCCACGCCGGCGACGACGGCCTCACCGGCAAGGAGGAGATCGAAGTCATCAAGCCCGCCCTGGCCGAGGCCCGCAAGAACCTCGACCTCATGGCCTTCGGCCCCTACAGTCCGGACGCCTTCTTCGCCAAAGGCCACTACGCCCGCTTCGACGCGGTGCTGGCCATGTACCACGACCAGGGCCTCATACCCTTCAAGTCCCTGAGCTCAGGCGAAGGCGTCAATTACACGGCAGGTCTCGCCGGTATCCGTACCTCGCCCGACCACGGCACCGCGATGGACATCGCCGGGAAAAACCGCGCCGACGAAGCCTCCTTCCGTGAGGCCCTCTTCACCGCCATAGAAATCTACAACCAGCGCATGGGGTACGCTGAGGCCCGCGTCAACCCTCTCAGGAAGATGGCCCACCGTGTCGTCTCCCGGATGGAGGACGAACGAATCGAAGAGGCCTGATTGTCTGGGTCACTGCTCCCATCTGACACCCTATCGGCCAGGCCATCAGAGGTTTTGAGAACTCCCCCCAGTTCTCAAAACCCCCGGTTGTCCTCAGAACTCCCCCCGGTTTTGAGAACCCATCCCGGATTAGAGAACTCCCTCGGGGCATGAAGGCTTGCGGGAGGGTCACTTGAATTCGGCGTCGGGAATACCCTTGTTGATGACATAGGACTGATAGACGATCTCCACCCTCCCTTTTCTGTCTTTGGCTTCCTTGGTGGGATTTGCCGGCTTCTCCCCTGTCTCGTACTCGAAGGTGATAGCCTTGGGAAGCTTGTAGTCGCGGGTGTCGAAAGAGACGACGACCTTGTCGGGCAGTCCGTAGCCGGCCTGTCGGCCGTAGTCCATCTGCATCTCGTAGGTGCCGTTGCCGCGGGTGGTGGTGACAGCCTTACGCACGAGCAGTTCCTTCTCGTCGATGAACAGGGTGGATAGGATGATGTCTGAGGTTTCCGAGGAGGGGAGCATCTTGACAATACGGAGGGTTTTTCCGCCCAGCACCGACACGCCGGCGTCGACGGCGGTGACGTCGCCGAGGGCCATCATGGCGTTCAGGTTGATGCTCACGCCCCCCTTGGGGAGGAGGGAGATGCCGCCGTCCTTCCGGATGCGGAAGCGGTCGGGTTTCCGGTAGAGGACGTTGACGCGCGAGACGGGGATGCGCAGGAAGCTCACATCCGTCTTGAGCGTGCCGGTGGCACGGTAGTCGTTCACGACGTCCATCTTGGCGCGCAGCCTCTTGACGAGCGTGGCGGCGTCCTGCGCGGGCGAGAGGAGGGGAGACAGGAACAGGAGAGGCAGCATACGGGTCATGCCACCATAACAAGGCAGGCGCGCAAGGGTTGTGCAAGGGGTAACAATCCCGCTCAGAGGAAGGCGTCGCTCTCGCGGTAGGCCTTGATGAGGGCGAGTTCGCCCTCCTTGCCGGGCTTGGCGTTGCCGTGCTCCATGCCGAGGATGCCCTTGAATCCGCGCGAATGGATGTATTTGAAAATATTGCGGTAGTTCATCTCACCGGTGGTGGGCTCCTTTCGGCCGGGGTTGTCACCGATCTGGAAGTACCCTATCTCGGACCAGGTGCGTTCGATGTTCTTGATGATGTCGCCCTCGTTGCGCTGCATGTGGTACATGTCGAAGAGGATCTTGCAGGCGGGACTGTTGACGGCGCGGCAAATCATGTACGTCTGCGTCGAATGCCGGAGGAAGAGGTCGGGGTTGTCGCTGAGGGGTTCGAGGACCATGGTGAGGCCGTGGGGTTCGAGGACCTCGGCGCCCAGGCGGAGGGCGTCGATGACGTTACCCGTCTGGATGTCGATGGGCAGGCTGCGGTCGTAGTTGCCGGGGACGACGGTCATCCATTTCGCACTGCAGCGCTTGGCGACCTCCACGGCCGTGCGGCAGTCGCGTACGATGCGGTCCTTCCATTCCTGACGGCCCGTGGCCAGGGTGGTCTTCCAATGCCATTGCTCGGTGGTGATGACGAAAACGCCCATGCGCATGCCGAGGTCGGCCAGCGTGCGTCCGATGCGCTCTTGCTGCTCCGGTGTGCGCGACATCATGCCGTTGTCCTCGATGGAGCGGAAGCCCATCTCGTGCCCGAAGCGGATCTGGTCGACGAAGTCCTTCCCCGCATGGGCTGCGAACATGCCGTCATGGAAGCCGTAGTCGAGGTTGAAGGGCTTCTCCGCCAGCGGGCGTATGCCCGCATTGGTTTCGTCGAAGAGGCCTGCGGTGAGGATGGAGCCTGCGGCGAGGCCGGAGTTGCGGAGGAAGTTGCGTCGGATCATGCCGGTGGTTTGTTGTCCCAAGATAGGAAAAGGGATGGAAAGGATGTACGGCCGAGGCCGACATCAGAATCCCATTGGGAGCATATCCCAGCAAGCAACTCCGCTGTGGAAGCGCCGTTCAGAGCCTGAACCTCTTGCAGAAGGCCCAGATGACCTCACAGCCGTTCATGTCGAGGCTGGTCTTCCCTATGACGGATTCGGGGAGGTATTGATAGCCCTGGGGCCATGTGTGCCCGCCGTTCTGGATCACATAGCTGACGACCTCGCTGCCATTGGCGCCACCCGAGTACACGCGCTGCCGGATGGTCGTGCCATCGCTGGCGATATCGGGAAGGTCGGTCTCTGCAGGAGTGGCGTTGCACCGGTTGAGGGCGACCCATCTGGCCACCACCTGGGCATGGGAGAGGATGGTGCCGCCCGCCGTGCCACCGGCCGTCATGACGCCGCCCGTGAACGGGACGAGCGGGTCCGTGGTGCCGTGGATGTAGAGGGCCGGAACCGGTCGGGGCGGATTGCAGGCGGGGGATATCGTGAGCGCCTCCATCGTGGCCGCCACCACGGCGAAGGCGGCGATCCGGTTGCCCAGCTCGCAGCCCAGCCGCGAGGACATGAAGCCACCATTGGAGATGCCGGTCGCATAGATCCTTGCCCCATCCACGGGATGGTTGGCGATCATGTAGTCGCAAACCCGGTTGAAGAAGCCGACATCGTTGACGCCCATCTGGTTGGGGGTCGTTGGCCGCCCGTCGTTCCAGTTCTTCTCGATGCCGGCCGGATAGACGAGTACGACTTTCTCCCTGTCGGCTATTGCCCTGAAGTCGGCTAACCGGATCATCCCCTCGGGCGTCCCGCTTCCGCCATGGATGACATAGACCATGGGCATCTTGCCCGCGTTGTTCCATCCCAACGGAAGGTACAGGATGAAACTCCTGTCGTACCCGTCGACGCTCAGGTTGACGGTCTTCTGTTCGGACAGCCTGTCGCCGGGCTTGTCATCGGTCGGGGAGGAAGCCCCCTTCCGGCATGCGGTCATGCCGGCCATGAGGGATGCCAGCAGCAGTAGTGTCTTCATGGTCTGATGATATGTGCTAGGACAACGGCGCTCCGATGGAGTTTAAGGAGGATCCGGCACCCATCCGGTGAAGATATGCGTCACTGGACGGTCAGACGCCCAAATGCTTACATTGCATGAAAAACTTGGCACGGCTTTCCTTTCTCCCCTTCCTCCTCCTCCTCCCCTACTCCCTGGTCGCCCAGGACACGGCCTTCCGCAACCACGCCATCCAGATCCCCGGCACGTCCGTCCCGCTGTCGCTCGTGGCGGTCAAAGGCGGTTCTTTCCGCATGGGTACGGCGAAGGAAGGCCGTCAGGTGAAGGTCTCCGATTTCTGGATGGGCGCCTGTGAAGTCACCTACGACCAGTTCAGCGTCTTCTTCCGCGATGAGGGCTTCGAGCAGGGTTCGAAGGTGGATGCGGTCACCCGGCCCACTGCTCAGTATATAGACCTCAGCTGGGGCATGGGTAAGGACGGCGGTTTCCCGATGAACAGCATGAGCGTCGATGCCGCCATGATGTTCTGCCGCTGGCTGTATGCGAAGACGGGCGTCTTCTACCGACTCCCCACCGAGGCCGAATGGGAATACGCCTGCCGGGCGGGCAGCACGACGGCATACCCCTTCGGGAACGATCCGAAACTGCTGGGACTGCACGCCTGGCATGCGGGCAACAGCAAGGGCAAGTACCAGAAGGTCGCACAGAAGAAGCCCAACGCCTGGGGACTCTACGACATGCTCGGCAACCTCTCCGAATGGACCCTCGACCAGTACGACCCCGCCTATTTCTCCAAGATCGGGGATGCCCCCGTCGACCCCCTCCTCAAACCCTCCTCGCGGTATCCGCGCAGCGTGCGGGGCGGCTCCTATGCGGACGCCCCGACGAAGCTGGGTCCCGCACAACGCGGCAAGTCGGACCCTTCCTGGAACCAGCGCGACCCCCAGATCCCGCGCAGCCGATGGTGGCTGACGGACGGCATGTTCGTCGGCTTCCGAGTGGTCAGCCCGCGGTTGCAACCGAGCAGGGAGGAAGCCGAAAAATTCTATACATTGTATCTTGGAAACTAAGTCAACCCACTTCCCAACGAACCCCATCATGAAAGAGAACAACGACTCAGCCAACGCCTCACGCCGCGACTTCGTGCGGCAGGGTACGCTCCTCGCCGGCGGCATGGTGGCCGCGCCACTGCTGTCGCGCGCCAACTACTTCTCGGGTGCCGACGATGTCATCCGCATCGCCCTCGTGGGTTGCGGAGGCCGCGGCACGGGTGCCGCCATGCAGGCCCTCTCGACCCAGCAGAACGTACGCCTCGTTGCCATGGCCGACGCCTTCCGCGACAGGCTGGAAGACTGCCTCAAGGCCATCACCTCCGACGAGAACGCCGAGAAGGGTCGGAACATCAAGGCGCGCGTCGACGTGCCCGAGGAACGCCGCTTCACCGGATTCGATGCCTACCTGAAGGCCATACCGCTGGCAGACGTCGTCATCCTCGCCACGCCCCCCGGCTTCCGCCCCCTTCACTTCGAGGAGGCCGTGAAACAGGGCAA
>RGVM01000181.1 GCA_010027295.1 Chitinophagia bacterium | reverse complement strand
GCGTGAGCTCGGCAGACATCGTCGTGGGCGTCTCGGCCAGCGGGACGACGCCCTTCGTGCTGGGTGGCCTCACCCGCTGCCGGGAGCGGGGCATCCCTACAGGATGCCTGGTGAGCAATCCCGGTTCGCCCATCGCGGCCCAGGCTGATTTTCCCGTGGAAGTCATCACGGGTCCCGAGTTCATCACCGGCAGTACGCGCATGAAGTGCGGGACCATGCAGAAGATGGTTTTCGACATGATCAGCACGACGGTGATGATACAGTTGGGTCGTGTGAAGGACAACCGGATGGTCAATGTGATGCTGATCAACGACAAGATTACCGACCGGGCGGTACGGATGCTAATGGAGTTCGCCGGCATCGGCACCTATGAAGATGCCAGCCGGCTCCTGCACGAGCAGGGCAGTGTGCAGAAGGCGCTGGACCATCTGTCGTCCGGGGCGAGCGGTGAATGAGTCGGATATCTGTCAGTCGTTTCGGACCCTGTCGTGGATGACGTCGAGGATTCCGTCATGGATGTGTCCGTTGCTGGCCACGAGGTGGGGCTGGTATGGGGAATAGGGGCGTCCGGCGAAGTCTGTCACTTTTCCGCCCGCCTCTTCGACCATGAGAAAGCCGGCGGCGCTGTCCCAGGCATTGAGTTTGTGTTCGTAGAAGCCGTCGAACCGGCCGGCGGCCACCCAGCACAGGTCGATGGCGGCCGACCCCAGCCGTCGAACCGGAACGCCTTTCCGAATGAACCTGCCGAAGACTTCAAGGGGCCCGTTGGGCGTGTCGAGATAGCTGTAGGGGAAGCCCGTCACCAGGCAGGATTTCCACACGTCGGTTTTTTCGCTGACCCGGATAGGTCGGTCGTTGAGGAAGGCGCCGGCACCGCGTTCTGCGAAGAAGTATTCGTCCAGGAAGGGGTTGTAGACCGCACCTAGGACCATGTTCCCATCATGTTCGACACCGATGCTGACGCAGCAGATGGGGATGCCGTTGGCGAAGTTGACGGTTCCGTCGATCGGGTCGATGATCCACTTGTAGGAGGAGTCCATCACGATCTCGCCCGATTCCTCGCTGAGGATGAAATGGTCGGGGAAACGGGACCGGATGGTATCCATGATGACTTTCTCGGACGCGTGGTCCACCTCCGTGACGAGGTTGTTGACACCTTCCTTGTTGTCTATCCGGAAGGAGGAGTGGAAGCGTTCCTTCATGAGTGTTCCGGCGTCGAGGGCGGCGCGCTGCAGGGTTTCCTTGAGCATGATGCGAAGGTAGTCAGTTCGGGGGGATGGCCGACGATAGGTGACAAGGTGCTAGGGGGGTAACAGGAATCTCCGTGGCATCCGCCTCAGGCGGAAAGCCACGGTAAGCGGGTTCTGACGGAGAAAGGTCTGAGGGGTTGATGAAAGGGCAGCTTTGAGCTAGGAGGCGTGACTCTCCGCCTGCGGCGGATGCCACGCGGAGCCCGTTTAACGTGCCACGCGGACCGCTCTTGTGGTGCCAAGGGGAAAGGATGGCGGATGACAGGAACTATGCGCTTGCCGGGCAGGTGGAACCGATGATGGATGACACTGGAAACCCTATTGTCGTGCATGAGCAGCCGATGGCGGTGCCACGCGCAAGCGCTCAGCGGTTTTCTTTCCGGAGTTCCCTGACGGCGTGGTCGACGGCGCGGGCGGTGAGGGCCATGTAGGTGAGGGAGGGGTTGACCGAGGCGGACGAGGTCATGCAGGAGCCGTCCGTCACGATGACGTTGGGGACGGCGTGGAGCCTGTTCCATTTGTCGAGGACGGAGGTCTTGGGGTCGTTTCCCATGCGGGCGGTGCCCATCTCGTGGTTGGCGTTGCCGGGGTGGGAAGGCGATCCGTTGACCTGGATGTCTTTGAGGCCGGCTTTTTCCATCATCTCCTGCATGGTGACCATGGCGTCCTGGGACATCTTTTGCTCGTTCTCGCGGAAGCGGCAGTCGATGGCCAGCGCGGGTCTGCCCCATTTGTCCTTGAGGTCGGGGTCGAGCGTTACCCGGTTGTCGGCATAGGGCAGGCATTCTCCATAGGCGCGCATGCCCGCCTGCCAGGGTCCGGGTGCTGTGAGGGCCTGTTTGAGGAGGGACCCGATGCCTTCGTGCCGACCCCGTTGGCGGACGGTGTTGCCTTGACAGTTGTAGCCGCGGAGGTATTCCTTTTCCTGGCCTTTGAGGTTCACGAAGCGGGGAATGAAGTAGCCGGTGGGTTTTCTCCCGTAGTAGTACTTGTCGGAATAGGCGTCGAGGGTGCCCGAGACGGTGGCGGTCCTCGGGTGGTCCATGAGGTGGCGCCCGAGCTGGTCATGGTCGTTGCCCATGCCGTTGGGGAATCTGGGACTTCTGGAGTTGAGCAGCAGGTGGGTGGTGCCGAGGGTGGAGGCGTTCAGAAAAAGGAGGGGCGCCTTGAAGACATAGGTCGCGTGGCTGGTCGTATCAATGACCTCGATGCCGATGGCCCGTTGGGTGTCGTTGTCGAAAACGACCTGGTTGGCGAGGGCGTTTGTCCGAACCGTCAGGTTACCGGTGGCCAGGGCGGCGGGGAGCGTGGACGACTGGGTGCTGAAATAGGCGCCGAAGGGACAGCCCCTGTCGCAGAGGTTGCGGTACTGGCAGGCGCTGCGTCCGGGGAGTGGCCGGGTGAGGTTGGCGACCCTGCTGTGGATGAAGTGCCTGTCCGGGAAGGTGGATTCGATGCGGTCCTTGAGGTGTTCCTCCAGGCAGTTGAAGGGCATGGGTTCCTGGAAGAGGCTGTCGGGCAGGTTGGGGATGCCTTCCGCCCGTCCGTTGATGCCGACGAAGCGTTCGACGTGTTCGTACCAGGGGGCGATGTCCCGGTATCGGATGGGCCAGTCGGGGCCCATGCCGTCGCGGGCGTTGGCTTCGAAGTCGAGGTCGCTCCACCGGAAGCTCATGCGACCCCAGAGGAGGGAGCGGCCGCCGAGGACGTCGGCACGTATCCAGTCGTACCGGTTGATTTCGCGGTAGGGGTTGTCGATGTCGTCGGCGTAGAAGTGTTTGGTTTCCTCCCGGAAGGAGAAATGCCGGGCCTGGATGGCATGTCTGTCCAGCTCTTCGCGGGTGGGATTGCCGCGGTGGGGGGATTCCCAGGGGTTCAGGGTGGCCGTCGGGTAGTCTTTGACGTGTTCGACGGGTCGTCCCCTTTCGAGGAGCAGGGTCTTGAGTCCGCGCTCGCAGAGTTCCTTGGCGGCCAGACCGCCGGTGATGCCCGATCCTACGACGATGGCATCGAAAGTGAAAATCTCCTTTCCCACTGGGTTCCGGTTCCACGGGACGCTGAAATGCCATAGGCAACCGGGCGTCCCATCTTTCGCTACAGGTTACCTTTCTTCAATTCGGTGACGGCGTGGTCGACGGCCCTTGCCGTGAAGGCCATGTATGACAGGGAGGGGTTGACGCAGGAGGCGGATGCCATGAAGGCGCCGTCTGTCACGAAGACGTTGGGGGCGTCCCAGACCTGGTTCCACTTGTTGAGGACCGAGTTACCTGGGGCGGTGCCCATGCGGGCGGTGCCCATCTCATGGATGCCTCTGCCCGGGGTACCATCGCCGTCGATGCCTTTGACATCTTTGACACCTGCGTTGGTGAGCATCTCGATGCCGTCGTTGAGCATGTCCTTGCGCATGTTCTTCTCGTTCTGCTTGAGTTCGCAGTCGATGGCCAGGACGTTGAGGCCCCATTTGTCCTTTTTGGACTTGTCGAGGGTGACTTTGTTCTCATGGTAGGGCAGGATCTCCCCGAAACCGCCCATGCCCATGGTCCAGGTACCCGGTTCGGTGAGGGCTTCCTTGAGTCCGATCCCGATGCTGAGTTCCGCCACTTCCCGGCTCCAGCCGTCACGTGCGGCGCGTCCCTGGTAGCCGAAGCCGCGGATGTAGTCGCGTTTCTCTCCGTCGACGTTGCGGAATCGGGGGATATAGATGCCGTTGGGGCGGCGTCCGTAGTAGTATTTGTCTTCGTACCCTTCGACGCGGCCGCTAATGCGGACGCCGAGGTGGTGGTCCATGAGGTTATGGCCCAGCTGTCCGCTGCTGCTCCCCAGTCCGTCGGGCCAGATGTCGGTGGCCGAGTTGAGGAGTATCCATGTGGAGTTGAGCGTGGAGGCGTTGAGGAAGACGATCTTGGCCTTGTAGGTATAGGTCTTCTGGGTCTCGGCGTCGAGCACTTCCACCCCGGTGGCCTTTTTCAGGTCCTTGTCATAGAGGACTCGGGTGACGATGGAATGCGGCCGGAGGGTGAGGTTGCCGGTCGCCATGGCGGCGGGCAGGGTGGACGACTGGGTGCTGAAGTAGGCGCCGAAGGGGCATCCGAGCCAGCATTTGTTGCGGTACTGGCAGCTGGTGCGACCGGGCAGTGCCGAGGTCAGGTTGGCGACACGTCCGATGATCATATGTCGGCTGCCCTGATAGTGTTGGGAGAGGCGGCCTGCGACATCCTTTTCCACGCAGTTCATCTCCATGGGCGGCTGGAACTGTCCGTCAGGAAGGACGGACAGGCCCTCCTTGGAGCCGCTGATACCGGCGAACTTCTCTACATAATCATACCAGGGCGCGATTTCCTTGTATCGAACGGGCCAATCGGTGCCGATGCCGTCCTTGGCGTTGGCTTCGAAGTCGAGGTCGCTCCAGCGGTAGGACTGGCGGCCCCACATGAGGGACCTGCCCCCGACGTGGTAGCCTCGGAACCAGTCGAAGCGCTTGACTTCGGTATAGGGGCATTCGCTGTCCTTGGCCCAGTAGTCCAGATTCGTCTCGTTGAGGGGGTAGTCGCGCTTGAGGACGGGGTAGTCCTGTATCATCTGCTGCGTGCGACCGCCGCGGTGCGGGAATTCCCAGGGGTCCTTGTTGGCGGAGGGGTAGTCCACGCCGTGTTTGATATCACGTCCGCGTTCGAGCATGATGACCTTGAGTCCTTTCTCGGTGAGCTCCTTTGCGGCCCATCCGCCCGAGATGCCCGATCCTACCACTATGGCATCGAATTCGAATGATTCTGGCATGGTTGACTTGTTTGCCGTTCTCTATGTTGTGTAAATGTATCGAACCGACGGGTTATCCGCCACATCCTGTTCATTTTAATTCATCCATGGGGTCGTCTTCGTTGAATGACGCATTGAGGTCGATCACATAGACACCATCTTCGGCCTCTTCCCCCAGCTGGAGTGTCATGATCCGGCGGTTGGCCCGGCCCTTTGTCCATACGCTGATGTAGAAGGGGTACTGGTCGCCGCGGGGAACGGCGCCCGGCAGCGATGCCACCACCGCCTTCATCTGGTTGAAGACGTTCTCGGCCTCCTTTCGGTTGGGGATTTTAGCGAAGAAGAGGCCCAGGTTGGTCTGGGGCTGTCCGTTCCGGATGTCGTTTCGGCCCTGTTTGACCGATACCTGTGCGTTGTAGATGTTCTCGTCCAGCCATACGGAGGAGCCCTGGGGAACGGTCAGCAGGTCATAGACCGCATAATCGGGGTCGTTGTCGTGGGGCTTGGCCGCCCGTACGTTCTTGAAGTGGTTGGGGGCGTCGTTCCAATAGAGGCGAAGGGCCTCCGACCTGTCGATGAATTTCGGGACGGGTTTTGGTCCTTGGGCTAGCGATACCTGAAGGTTCAGGCTTACCAGCACCAGGCATGCGGATATCGCTGGTCGGACAGAATGGGTGAACATGGCAAGGATTTTTTGGAGGATGGCTTTGCATGTCACGACCGGTATGCCGGACTTTGAAGGTCAGACATCACAGATCTCGATGCCTTTCCTTAGGGCGGCGAGTTTGTCGGGCCAGGAGGGGATGAACTCCTGGGCGACGAAGCCCTGGAAGCCCGTCTTCACGATGGCTTTCATAATGGCGGGGTAGTAGAGTTCCTGTGACTCGTCGATCTCGTGGCGGCCCGGGACCCCCCCGGTGTGGTAGTGGGCGATGTGCGTGTGGTATTTTTGGATGGTGCTGATGACGTCGCCCTCGTCGATCTGCATGTGGTA